>NZ_JBVFVY010000013.1:0-72408 GCF_055522295.1 Micrococcus sp. CS26 | reverse complement strand
CCCGGGAGGATTCACCGGGCGGCCCTGTGCGATGAGCACGGGGCTTTCTGCGTTCCGGGTGCATTCACCCGCGGCGCTCAGAGCTCCTCGCCGGCCCGCAGTCGTGCCGTGAGCGCGCGGGTGAGTCGGCGGCGCAGCCGGCCGTGCTCCGTGCCCTGCTCCCGAAGGCGCGCGTGCACGGCGTCGGCATGGGCCGGCTTCTCCGAGTCGGGGAGTGCGAGGAAGTCCCGCAGCAGCGGCTCCAAGCGCCCGGTGAGGGCGAGCACGAGCTCCTGGGTCTCCACGGGCCGTGTGCGCTGCAGGCGAGTCCAGGCCGGCGCGTACTCGGCGGCGTGCTCGACCATCTCCCACGCGAGGGCCCAGCTGTCCGGGCGCAGTCGGTGCCGCTCCGCGCGCAACAGCTGTCGCAGGGCGGCCACGGCCTCCTCGAGCTCGGCGGCGGCCGGGGCGCCGTCGTCGTCGGGGGAGGGGCTCGCGGAGGAACGCGGGAACGGCCACCAGCTCATGCCGGCCTCTCTCGGATTCGCGGGGTGCGCAGAGGTCTCACGCGTGAGATTCTGCCCCGCCTCTCGGTTTGGCGGCACCCGGTGTGGCTGGTATAGTCGCTCTCTGTTGGATTCAGGTCTGAGACCTCCAACGGGGTGTGGCGCAGCTTGGTAGCGCGCGTCGTTCGGGACGACGAGGCCGCAGGTTCAAATCCTGTCACCCCGACCAGAAGGAGCCCCCGCCGGATCGGCGGGGGCTCTTCTCGTCTCCGGGTGCGGTGCGTCAGCCCTGGCGGGACGCCAGGAACTGCAGATGCTCGGGGCGCGCCGGGTCCACTTCGCCGGCCACGTCGTCGTGTTCGTCCACCCAGTCCTTCACGTACGGGCACACGGGGACGATCCGGCGGCCCGCGGCCACGGTGTCCTTCAGCGCCTCGCGCACGAGCGTCGAGGCCAGGCCCCGGCCCTCGTACTGGTGGTCGACCTTGGTGTGCGGGAAGATCCGCTGGGCCGGGCCATCGGCGGTGTCGTAGTCGATCGCCACCGTGAAGCCGGCCACCGTGCCCGCGTCGTCGACGACGATCTCGTACCTCTCCGCGTTCTTGCGGACCTGCGGGTGCTCCAGGCTGGGGGTCTGCTCGGTCATGGTCGGTCCTCTCGTTCCTGGGTGGACCCCGCCGCCGGGCCGGCGACGGGGAAGGGGGTCAGTCGTCCCGGCGCCGCACGGGGTGATGGGACAGGATCGAGATGCGGTTCGTCAGGTTCATCACCATCGCGACCCACTGCACGGCCGCGTACTGGGCGTCCGTGAGCACGGCGGCCGTGGAGGCCTGCACGTAGTTCAGCTGCTCCTGCTCGGGGAGGTCCGTGACCGCCTCGGCGAGCTCGAGCGTGGCGCGTTCCTGCTCCGAGTACACGGCCCCGGCCTCACGCCACGCCGGCAGCAGTCCCAGGCGCTGCACGCTCAGACCGGCGTCGGCGCCCTGGCGGGTGTGCCGGTCCAGGCAGAACCCGCAGCCGTTGAGCTGGGAGACCCGGAGGTTCACGAGCTCCACGAGCTGCCGGTCCAGCCCGGCCTGCTCGGCGGCGGCGCGCGCCGCCGAGGCCAGCGGCCCGACCGCGTGCCATGCCTCGGGCACGGCCTTGTCGAGGAAGAACGCGAGGGGGTCCTGGCGGGGTGCGGGGGTGTCAGCGGCGGTCATGATCCTTCAATGTCTCGCAGAACGGGGCGGTGGGCCAGGGACCGGGTGCCCGGCCCGGACGAGCTTCCGGCTCAGATCCGGCCCCGATCGGCTCAGAATCGGCCGGACGAGCCCGCCCCGGAGAACGAGCCGCCCGAGGATCCGTAGCCGGTCCCGGAGGAGCTGGACTGCGCCTGGCGGTGGTCCTGGACGGACCGCTCGCCGGCCTGGTGGCCCGTGGTGAAGGCCACCACCGTCCAGTAGGCATCCGCCGGCAGTGCGGAGTCCAGGATCGAGCCGCGCGCGGACCGGGCCGGGCCACGGTGCGAGCGCAGCTCGTCGCGCAGCAGCTCACGCTCGGCCTCGTCCTTGCCGAACGCCGCCACCTCGGCGTCGGCGAGGGCGGAGACGAGCCCGGTCAGGCGACGCCGCAGCGCGTCCAGCTCGTCCAACGCCGCGGCCGGGGTCAGGCGGTCGTCCTGCAGGTCCGCACCCAGCGCCTCGAGCCGGTCCTGGGCCTCGGTGCGGAAGGACTCCAGCGCCGCGACGGCGGACCGGACGGCTCCGGCGGAGCCGACGGAGGAGGCCAGCGTGCCGACGGCGTCCAGGTCGGCCCGCAGCGGGGCGGTCTGCTGGTCCCACGCCGCCGGCCACCCCGGGTGGCGGTTGAGGAAGGTGTTCGCCGCGGCCACGGCGTCGTCGAGGCGGTCGAGCTCACGGGCGCGGTCCCGGACGTCCTCCGCGGCCCGGGTATGCTCCGTGCGATGCAGGCTGCGCTCCGGCAGGGCCTCGAGGCGGTCCAGCTCCGCCGACGCGTCGAGCGCCTGGCGCCGGAAGTTGCGGAAGCGCTCCATCAGCGCGGCCGCGTGGGGCGAGTCCTCGGGCACCGTGGACGCGTTCACCTCGGTGGCGTCCATCTCCAGGGTCACGGAGGTCAGGTGGGTGCGGGCCTCGGCCAGCAGGTCGGCCGTCCGGCGGCGGCGACGCCGTCGGCTCGCGAGTGCCGCGGCCGCGGCGCCGCCGCCCGCCACACCGACGATCCCCGCGCCGAACCACAGCTCGGGAGCCTGCCACCAGGGGCGTCCGATCAGCTCGGCGGCGGCGTCCGTCACATCCACGACCGTGTCCGTCCACCGGGCCGCACGGGCCGCCTCGTGTCCGGCCTCGCGCACCTCCCGCAGCCGGTCCGTGCTGAGCATCCGGTCCTCGCCCACGTACACCCCGATCAACCGGTTGTCCGGGTCGAGCGCCACGATCACGAGGTCGTCGGCCCATTTCTGGCCGTCCGCGCTGATCCAGTCCGGGTGCTCGGCGCGAGCCCGCTCGAGCACCCGCCCGTTGAACGCCTGAGACGCGCGGTCGTCGTCCAGCGCGGACAGGTCCGGGCCGCGCTCGGTGACCACGGCGACGCGGGTCGGCTCCCGGAACTCGATCCCCGCCAGGTCTCGGCGCAGCTGGGCGGGGTCGATCACGCCCGCGTCATCCACGAGCTCCACCTGGTCCCAGGCCACGGCGTGGGCCTGCGGCGCGGCGGCGACGACGGCGCCCGTCACCCCCGCCGTGACCGGCAGGGCGACGACGGTGGCGGACGCCGCCGGTCCGGTGAGGGCGGCGGCGGACAGGGCGACCGCGGTGAGCGTGCGGCGGGCGATGCGGTGCGTCGGACGGGTCACGGGGGCCTCCTGGACGGGTCGGCGGTCCCGCCCAGCGTAGGCACCGCGGCCGGTGGCGCGCCTCAGCCGGTGGGCGCGTCGGCGAGCAGCGCGGCGAGCCGGCCGGCGTCGTGCGCGGTGCCGAACCCCGCCGCCCCCGGCTCGAGGACCCCGGCCCGGTCGAGGCCCGTGTAGGGGACCGCGTCGAAGCCCATCGCGGTGACGAGGGCGACCACCGTGTCGCGCGCGGCGGCGACCGCGGCCGGGTCGGCCGCCGCGTCGGTCGGCTCGGTGCCCACCGCGAGGGCGCGGCGCGGGGCCGTGGCGCGCCCGGCGTCCTCCAGGTCGTGGTGCGAGATCTCCGAGAACGCACGCACGACGGGCACGCGCAGTCCCGCGGCGGCCCAGCGCGCGGCGATCCGGACGGAGCCGGGCGAGCCGTCGTCGTCGTCGAGCCACGCCGGGACGGGCTCGCCCGGCCACGTGTTGGTCAGGTCCACCACGGCGCGCGTGGCCGGCCCGGCGAGGGCGAGCGGGTCGACGTCGTCGAGCGCCTCGCGCGGCACGGCCACGACGACGAGCTCCGCCTCCGCCGCCAGGTCCTCGGCCGACACGGCGACGGCCTCGGGCGCGTAGATCGTCAGGTGACGCTGGACCGCCGCGGGGCGCCGCGTGCCCGCGACCATCACCCGCGGGGCGGCCATGCCCGGGGAGAGGCGGGGGATGCGCGCGATCGCCCGTGCCAGCGCGGTGCCCGCCCGCCCCGCACCGAGGATGCCGACGACGCGGGGCAGGGCGTCCGCCGGCGCCGCCTCAGACGAGCTCATTGCGCTGGCGTCCCAGCCCGGTGATCTCCACCTCGACGACGTCGTCGGGACGCAGCCACGGGCGGCGGCCCTCGGCGTCCCGGCGGGCCAGGGCGACCCCCGCGGGCGTGCCGGTCAGGATCAGGTCGCCCGGGTTCAGGGTGATCAGCTGCGAGGCGTAGGAGACCAGCTCGGCGGGGGAGAAGACGACGTCGGTGACCCGGTCCTCCTGACGCAGCTCGCCGTTGACGTGCGTGAGGACGCGCGCGTCCGCCGGGAACTCGTCCGGGGTGACCAGCCACGGACCCACGGGCGTCGAGGCCTCCCACACCTTGCCCTGCAGCCACTCGGAGGTGCGGCCCTGGAAGCCGCGCATGGAGATGTCGTTGGCCACCGCGTAGCCCGCGATGTGCTCCGGGGCGTCCTCGACGGCGATGCGTCGGCCCGGCTCCCCGACCACGATGCACAGCTCGCCCTCGTAGTCGACCCGGTGGTCCTCCTCGGGGACCTCGATCGGGTCCAGCGCGCCCGTGAGCGACTGCGGGAACTTCGCGAACAGGGTCGGATGCTCCGGGCGCTCCAGGCCCGTCTCGTCGATGTGGTTCGTGTAGTTCAGGCCCACGCAGAACACCTTGGTGGGGAAGGGGACGAGCGTGTCGTAGACGAGGCCGGAGGTGTCCAGCAGGAGGGACCGGTCGGCCTGCGCCGCGCGGAGGGCGCCCTCCACCATCTCCCGCTGCTCCTCCGGCGTGGCGGTGAGGTACTCGCCGACGTCGCGACAGTCCGGCAGGGCGACGGCGCGCACGGCGACCTCGGGGTCCTCGGGGTGCACGGAGGTGATGACCGCGGCGAACGTGGCGCCGGGGTAGGCGGCGTCGGAGTCGGGCTGGCGGAACGTGGCGAGCTTCATGGACCCATCCCATCACAGGGCGGCGGGTCCGGACCCGGGGCGGGCGGACGTGAGACGGTGAGGCCATGAGCACAGCCTCCACGCATCCGCCGCTCGACCTCGACCCGACCCCGGCCACCCCGATCGTCCTCGGGACCATGGCCTGGGGGTCCGTTCCCCCGCCGCCCCCGGACGCCGATCCGGGGGCGGGGCCGGAGGGGCCCGCGGGCGCAGCGCAGGCCGAGGCGGCCGTGGAGCGTGCCCGCCGCGCCCTGCGCGCCGGGATCGAGGCCGGCGTCGACCTGCTGGACACCGCGGACATCTACGGGGCCGGCCGCTCCGAGGAGACCGTCGGCCGGCTGCTGCACGAGCTGCCCTACGAGGAGCGCTCCGCCCTGAAGGTGCAGACCAAGTGCGGGATCGTCCTGCACGAGACGGACCCGGCCGGGCGGCGTCTGACCCGCTACGACTCCTCGCCCGAGCACGTGCGCGCCTCGCTGGAGGGCTCGCTGTCCCGCCTCGGCGAGCAGCGCGTGGACACCCTGATCATCCACCGGCCCGACGTCCTCACGCCCGTGGCCGACACCGTGCGCGCCTTCCTCGACGCGCGGGAGGCGGGCCTGGTCGGCAAGCTGGGCGTCTCCAACCTCGGCGTGGGCCGCGTCCTCGAGTTCCAGCGCGAGCTCGAGAGCCAGGCGGCGGACGGGACCGGGCTGGCGTGCGTCCAGGTCGAGCTCGGCCTGCACCACCGCACCCTCGTGGAGGCGGTCGTGCTCGCCAACCACCCGGACGCCCCCGCGGACGCCGACGCCGGGCGCCTCGGCCCGGTGTGCGCCGCGGAGGGGATCGAGCTGCAGGCCTGGGGTCCGCTGGGGCAGGGTCGGTTCAGCTCCGGCGACGACGGCGCGGCCGGCGTCGTCGGCGAGGTCGCGGCGGAGCTGGGCGTCAGCCGGGAGGCCGTGGTGCTCGCCTGGCTGCTGCGCCTGCCGTGGGGCGTGCGGCCCGTGATCGGCACCCAGGACCCGGAGCGCGTCGCCGCGTGCGCCGAGGCGGCCTCCGTGGCCGAGGCGATGGACTCCGCGCAGTGGCACCGCCTGTGGACCGCGGCGCGGGGCCGGCCGCTGCCTTGACGAGGCGCGACCGGCCGCGTGCCCTCCCGCCGGAGTGAGGCCTGTGTCACACTGGGACATGGACTTTGCGAACGTCGACCTCGTGACCCCCTGGATCCTCTACTGGCTGGCCTCACTGACCCTCGTGGTCGGCGGCACGCTCGTGGTCGTCGGCCTGTGGCGTGCCCGGCGGCACCGGCGCTTCGCCGCGACCCACGGCCGCAACCCGGAGATCGGACTCCTCGAGGACACCCGCACCCAGCGCGGGGTCGGGGCTGTCGCGCTCGCGGCCGCCGTCGCCCTCGGCGCGACGGGCGCCGTCCTGCACGTCCAGGGTCTGGACGCGTTCCGCGGCAACCTCGAGGCGAAGTACGGCTACACCGCGGTGGACCGCATCCGCCAGTCCGGCCCCGGCTTCGTGGCCGATCTGACCCAGGCCGACGGCACCGTGCTGCGCGACGAGATGGTCCTGCTGGAGTCCTCGGGCGAGCCCGTCGTCGGGGAGGACATCTTCGCCCGTCCGGTCGAGACGCGTTGACCTTCCCGCCCCGGCCCGTCGGGCCTGATGCCGCGTCGGGGGCCTCTGTTAGCGTCGCCGCGTGAGCACCTCGACCGTCCGTTCCGCCCCCGCGTCCACCTACCGGCTCCAGGTCAGCCCGGATCTGCCGCTGGAGTCCGTGGCCGGGCTCGTGCCCTATCTGCGGCGCCTGGGCGTGGACTGGCTCTACCTCTCGCCGCTGCTCGAGGCCGAGCCCGGCTCCGACCACGGGTACGACGTCGTGGACCCCACGCGGCTGGACGCCGCCCGCGGCGGGGCCGAGGGACTGGACGCGGTCGCGCGCGCCGCGCACGAGGCGGGCATGGGCGTGCTCGTCGACATCGTGCCGAACCACGTGGGCGTGGCCACGCCCCAGGCCAATCCGGCGTGGTGGGACGTGCTCACCCACGGTCCCGAGGCGGCGCATGCGGCGTGGTTCGACGTGGACTGGGCGGCCGGCGGCGGCTCCCTGCTCATCCCCGTGCTGGGAGACGGCCCTGACGGGGACGCGAACGCGGAGCTGGACCGTCTCGTCGTCGACGCCGAGGGCGGCCGTCTGCGCTACTGGGACAACGTCTACCCCCTCGCCCCCGGATCGCTCGAGGCCGCCGAGACGGAGACCGGGCTGCGCGCCGCGGAGGTCTTCGCGGCGGCGGACCCGGCGAAGGAGCCGACCGCGGAGCAGGCCCGCCTGGCCCGCGCCGTCCACGACCGCCAGCACTACCGGCTGGTCGGCTGGCGCCGCGGCGACGCCGAGCTGAACTACCGCCGCTTCTTCACCGTCACCACGCTCGCGGGCGTCCGGGTGGAGGAGCCCGAGGTCTTCGACGTCGTCCATGCCGAACCCGCCCGCTGGGTCCGCGAAGGGCTCGTGGACGGGCTGCGCGTGGACCACCCGGACGGCCTGGCGGACCCGGCCGGCTACACGCGGCGCCTGCGCTCCCACGTCCTGCCGGAGGGCTACCTCGTGGTGGAGAAGATCCTCGAGCCCGGTGAGTCGCTGCCCGCGGACTGGCCCGTGGACGGGACCACCGGCTACGACGCGCTCGGCGAGGTCGAACGCGTCTTCATGCATCCCGAGGCCGCGGGCGATGCGGCCGAGGACGCGCGCCGTCGTCGGGAGTGGGACGAGGCCGTGGTGCGGGCCAAGCACGACGTGGCCACCGGCTCCCTCGCGGCCGAGACCGCCCGGCTGGTCCGGGAGGTCCGCACCGTGCACGCCCTCAACGCCCACCCGGACGAGGACGTGGCCGCCGCGTTCGCCGCCGTGCTCGCCCGCCTGCCCGTGTACCGCACCTACCTGCCCGTGGGCCTGGCCGTGCTCGAGGGCGCGCTGGCGGACGCGGCCGCGGCGGAGCCGGCCCTCGCCGACGTGCTCGGCGACCTGCGGCCCGAGCTGACCGACCCGGACTCGCCCGTGGCCCGCCGGTTCCAGCAGACCTCCGGCATGGTGATGGCCAAGGGCGTCGAGGACCGGTCCTTCTACCGGTACACCCGGTGGGCCAATCTGAACGAGGTCGGCGGAGACCCCTCCCACGTCGCCCTGTCCCTGGCCGACTTCCACGCCGCCCAGCAGGCGCGCCAGGCCGCCTGGCCGACGGCCATGACCACCCTGAGCACCCACGACACCAAGCGCGGCGAGGACGTGCGCGCCCGCATCGCCGTGCTCGCCGAGGAGCCCGACCGCTGGGCCGCCGAGCTCGCGGAGCTGAGGCGCCTCCACCCGCTCGGCCACCCCGACGCGGAGCGGCTGCTCTGGGAGTCCATCGTGGGCGTCTGGCCCACGGACGGCACCACGCCGGAGGAGGAGCGGATCCTCGGCTTCCTGCAGAAGGCCTCCCGCGAGGCGGCCCTGGCCACCACCTGGACGGACCAGGACCCCGAGTTCGAGGCCCGGCTCGCCGCACTCGCCGCCGCCGTCACCTCCCCCGAGGGGCCTGCCCGGGGCGTGCTCCAGGCCGTCGCGGACCGCATCGCCGAGCCCGGCCTCGTGGTCCAGCTCGGCCACAAGCTCGTCCAGCTCGCCGCCCCCGGCGTCCCCGACGTCTACCAGGGCACGGAGGTGCCCTTCCCCACCCTCGTGGACCCGGACAACCGCCGCCCCGTGGACTTCGCGGCCCGGGCCGACCTGCTGGACCGCCTCGACGCCGGCCACACGCCCGGCCTCGACGACCCCGCCGCCGCCAAGCTGGCCGTCGTGGCCGGCGTGCTGCGCGCCCGCCGCGACCGGCCCGAGCTGTTCACCGGCCACCGCCCGCTCGACGTCTCCGGCCCCGCCGCCGAACACGCGATCGCGTTCGACCGGGGCGGGGCGCTCGCCGTGGCCACCCGCTGGCCCGTCCGCCTCGCGGCCGCGGGTGGCTGGGGCCAGACCGTCGTGACCGTGCCGGCTGGGCGGTGGGAGGACGCCGTCACCGGCCACCCCGTCCACCCCGACGCGCGCGGCGCCGTGCGCCTCGACGAACTGCTCAGCACCCTGCCCGTCGCGCTGCTCGTCCCGGCGCACGCCCCGTCCGACCGCCGAGAGAGGACCGCCCCGTGACCGAGCCCCGCCCGGCCGACGCCCCCGCCCCGGGCCTGCACCCGATCGGCTCCGACCCCGTGGACCCCGCCGCGGACGAGCGGGCCGCCGTCGAGGCCGCGCGCGCCGTCCCCTATGCCGTGTGGGCGCCGCACGCCGAGAGCGTCGAGCTCGTCCTCGTCGACACCGAGCCCGGCGCCCTGCGCTACGCCGAGGACCGCTGGCCCGTCGCCGCCGTCGTGGCCATGGACCCCGCCGCCGGAGGCTGGTGGACGCCCACGGAGGACCCGCTGGCCGCCCTCGGCCTCGACGCCGCGCAACCGCCGGCCGACCCCGGCTACGGCTACCGCGTGGACGGGGCGGACCCCGTGCCGGACCCCCGCTCCCGCCGCCAGCCCGACACGGTCCACGGGCCCTCCCGCCGCGACGTCGCCGGCCGCTCCGTCGCGTGGCCGGACGAGGGCTGGGCCGGGCCGCCCGGGGTGGAGTCCGATCCGACCGTGCTCCAGGGCGGCGGCCTGCGCGGCGCCGTCCTGTACGAGCTGCACGTGGGCACCTTCACGGCCGAGGGGACCCTCGATGCCGCCATCGCCCGCCTGCCGCACCTGACGGACCTCGGGGTCACCCACGTCGAGCTGTTGCCCGTGAACTCCTTCTCCGGCCCGCGGAACTGGGGCTACGACGGGGTGGCGTGGTTCGCCGTCGACGAGTCCTACGGCGGCCCCGCCGCCTACCGTCGCTTCGTGGCCGCCGCCCACGCCGCCGGCCTCGGCGTGGTCCAGGACGTCGTGCACAACCACCTGGGCCCCTCCGGCAACTACCTGCCGGTGTTCGGGCCGTATCTGGGCCCGGGCGGCACCGGCTGGGGCGACGGCCTGAACCTGGACGGCGCCGACTCGGACGAGGTGCGCCGGTTCGTCCTGGACAACGTCCGCTTCTGGCTCGAGGAGATGCGTGTGGACGGGCTGCGCCTCGACGCGGTGCACGCCCTGCGGGACACCCGCGCCGTGCACCTGCTCGAGGAGATGGCCGCGCTCGCGGACGGGATCGCGGCCCGTGCCGGCCGACCCGTGCCCCTCCTGGCCGAGTCCGACCTCAACGACCCGCGTCTGGTGCTGCCCCGCCAGGCCGGCGGGCTCGGCCTCGCGGCGGCCTGGAACGACGACGTCCACCACGCCCTGCACGTGGCCGCGACGGGGGAGACCCACGGCTACTACGCGGACTTCGCCCCGCTGGAGGCGGTGGCCAAGGTCATGGAGCGCACCTACTTCCACGACGGCACCCGTTCCACCTTCCGCGGCCGCGATCACGGGCGCGCCGTGCCGGACGCCGTCCCGAACCATGCGTGGGTGGCCAGCATCCAGAACCATGACCAGGTGGGCAACCGTGCCGGCGGCGACCGCACCGCTGCCGCCCTGTCCGAGGGTGCGCTCGCGGCCGAGGCCGCCCTGCTGCTGACCGGCCCGCACGTGCCGATGCTCTTCATGGGGGAGGAGTTCGCGGCCTCGACGCCGTGGCCGTTCTTCACCTCGTTCCGCGAGCCCGAGCTCGGGGACGCCGTCCGGCAGGGACGACGCCGCGAGTTCGCCGCCCATGGCTGGGACCCGGCCGACGTCCCCGACCCGCAGGACCCCGCGACGCGGGACGCGGCGGTGCTGGACTGGGCGGAGGCCGCGGGCGGCACGGACGGCCAGGGCCGCGGGGTGCGCGTGCTCGCCGCCTACCGCACCCTGATCGGCCTGCGCCGCACGCTGCCCCAGCTCACCGACCCTCGCCGCGACCGCGTCCGGGCCGAGGTGGACGCGGCCCGGCGCCACGTGCGCCTCACCCGCGCCGGCGAGGACGCCGACGTCGTCCTGCTCGTCGCCCTCGGCGCGGAGCCGCTGCCCGTGCCCGCGGACCTGACGCGGGCGGAGCTGCTCGCCGGCCACGGCGACCACGGCCCGCTCGGCCCCGGCGCGGTGCCGGCGGCGGTCCCGGCCCCCGGCTTCCTGCTCCTGCGCCGCTGAGCCGCGGCCGGCGTCAGTCCGCGTCCGCGGGTGGGACGGCGCGCAGCATGGTGGTCGTGGGGTGCAGTGCCACCGCGTCCTCGTCGCGGCGGGTCCGCAGCACCGTGTCCACGTAGGAGTCCACCGCCTCCTGCAGGGGCACGGCCTGGCCGCGGGCCTCGGAGAGGTACCAGCGGTGCTCGAGGAGCTGGTGCATCACCTCGGCGGGCTCGAGCTTGGCTCGCAGCTCAAGGGGCACCGAGCGGACCACGGGGTCGAACACCTCCACCACCCAGCGGTGCGCCGCAGCCTCGATGTCCATGTACGGGTCCCACTCCCGGCGGGCGGCCTCGATGTCCACGAGCAGCCGCCGGGCCTGGTTCTCCTGGACCTCGAGTCCCGTGAGGCGGGTCAGCCGACGGCGGTGGTAGCCCGCGTGGATCTCGACGGGCCGGGCGATCATCATCCCGGGGGCGTCGGCGGCGCGCAGTGAGTACTCGGCCAGCTCGAACCCGAGCTCCTGCAGGCGGCGGACGCGGCGGTCCAGGCGCCACGGCTCGGCGCGGGGGAACAGCAGAGGCTCGGTCAGCTCGTCCCACAGCCGTCGGTAGGACGCCACGAGCAGGTCCGGCGTGGTGACGGGGTCCACCTCCGGGTCCAGCAGCCCGCTGGCCTGCAGGTCCAGCAGCTCACCGCCCACGTTCACGGCGGCCACGTCCAGGTCGTGCTCGCGCTGGCCGGTGGACAGCCGCTCCCGCAGCTCGCCGGTCTCGGCGTCCACCAGGTGAGCGGCGAACCCGCCCGCGTCCCGCCGGAACAGGACGTTGGACAGGGAGACGTCACCCCAGAAGAACCCCTCGAGGTGCAGCTCCACGAGCAGGGTCGCCAGCGCGTCCATGAGCCGCACGAGGGTGCGGCGCTCGAGGCGCTCCGAGAACACGGCGCGGTACGGCAGGGAGAAGCGCAGGTGCCGGGTCACGAGGGCGGCGGGCAGGGGCGTGCCGTCGTCCTCCGTGCGTCCGGTGACCACGGCCACCGGCACCACCGACGGCGCCGGGCTCCGCTCGAGCCGGCGCAGCAGCCGGTACTCGTGGAACGCGAGTTCTTCAGTGGTCTCCTTCACCGCCACGATGCCCCCGCCCATCCGGGCGAAGCGCACCACGTGACGGGAGATGCCCCGCGGCAGGGCCGCCAGCACCTCACGCGGCCACGTCTCGAGGGGGAGCGCCCAGGGCAGGGCGAGCAGAGACGTCGCCGGGTCCTCGGTCGCGTCCCCCGACGGGGCGCCCGTGATGGTCAGTCGATCGACGGGGGAGGGGGTCTCGGCGGTGTCCATGGTCACGATCCTTTCAGACAGGGCCGCTATGCTCGCCTGGCGCGGCGCGCCCGCTGCCCGCCGGCTCCGGTGCTCGACCCGGACCGACTGCCCCACGAGGAGGACCCTTGGCCCGGAACACGTCAGGCTCGCACACCTCGGCGACGGACGCTCGTGCGCGTGCCCGCCAGATCCAGGAGGAGCAGCGCAGGAAGGACAGTCGCCGCCGCACCGGCGTCATCTGGGGCTCGGTCCTCGCGGTGGTGCTCGTGATCGGCCTCGTCGTCGCGTTCGTGCTCAACCGCAACGGCGACGACGCCGCCACCGCCGGCCCCATCCCCGCCGTGGCGAACGAGCAGGGCGGCATCGAGTTGACCTCGGCCACGGACCTGGCGGAGGGCGCGGGAGAACGCGAGGTCGACCCCTCGAAGATCGAGGTGCCGAAGCAGGCCGCGAGCTCCCAGCCCGAGACCCTGCCGAACACCGAGGCCCGTGGTGACGGTGAGCCGACGCGGATCGTGCTCTACGAGGACTTCAACTGCGTGCACTGCGCGGACTTCGAGTCCACCAACGGGGACCAGATCGAGCAGTGGCTCGAGCAGGGCGAGGTCACGGTCGAGTACCGGATGGTGGACTACCTGAGCGCCCCGAACAACCAGAACTACTCGGCCCGCGCCGCCAACGCCGCGTACTGTGTGGCGGACCAGAAGCCCGAGGCCTACAACGGCTTCGTATCCGCCCTGTTCGCCGCCTACGACGAGCACCAGGGCAAGGGCCTGGACAACGCGGCGCTCACGCAGCTCGCGCAGGAGCACGGCGCGGACATCGCCTCCTGCGTCGAGGACGGCACGTTCCGCTCCGCGGTCGAGTACACCACCCGCCAGGCGCGCGCCGCCGGCGTGGCCGGCACCCCCACCGTGTTCGTGGACGGGAAGAACTGGGCGCTCGACGGCGAGGACAAGACCTTCATCGAATGGGCGGGCGCCAAGATCGCCGGCTGACCCGGCGCCGAGGTCCGCGGGGCGTCCCCACGCGGGGACGCCCCGCGTCGTCCGCCCGGGCCTTGTACGCTGGGAGGGTCGGCCGCGGCGCCCCCGGGCGCCGGCCGCAGGCCTCCTTAGCTCAGCTGGCCAGAGCAGCTGCCTTGTAAACAGCAGGTCGCCGGTTCGAATCCGGCAGGGGGCTCCACCCCACCGCGGGCCCGACGGCGCCGCGCACCTCCGCCGGGAGGGCGCGGCGCCGTCGTCGTGTCCGGCGCGGGCCGACGCTGGGGCGCCGCTGTGCGCGCCCGTGGCCATCCGCCGGGCTCGGCTGGCGGATCCGCCAGAGATGCCTCGACCATCCGCCAGACTTCGACCCTGGGCCTCGTCGTGACGGAATCGTGACCTTACCGTGATCCCAGTCACCCCGGCCCGAGCCCCTCGGGCACCCGCGTCCGGTGGCCCAGAACTCCGAGGAGATCCCGTGCAGTCCTCCCCACTCCGCAGCACCCGCCGCCGCATCGGCGCCCTCGTGGCCGGCGCCGTCCTCGCCGGCGGGACCCTGACCTCGTCCCCCGCGCTCGCGGCCCCCTCCGGCGACGCCCCCGCCGCACCGGCAGCCACCCCGACCGCCGCCTCGCCCCTGGCGGCGGCGCAGGTCGAGGACCCGAACGCCGACGGCTACGACTCCTTCATCGTCACCTACAAGGAGACCGCCGCCACCGCCCACGCGAAGGGCCGAGCCAACGCCTGGGGCAAGGCCGCGAAGGAGGCCGGCGTCTCCGTGAAGGAGCTGCGTGAGACCGCGCTCGGCTCCCGCGTGATCAAGGCGGACCGCAAGCTGGACCAGGCCGAGTCCGCGAAGTTCATGGCCGACCTGAAGGCCTCCGGGGCGGTCGAGGCCGTGGAGCCGGACGCCATCCTCACCGCCACCGGCCTGAGTCCCGTGGACGCCCTCTACTCGCAGCAGTGGGGCTTCACCGGCACCCACGGCATGCGGGTCCCCGGTGCGTGGGACCGCACGACGGGCTCCGGTGCGACCGTGGCCGTCATCGACACCGGCATCACCTCCCACCCGGACCTCGACCGCAACGTCGTGCCCGGCTACGACTTCATCTCCGACGGCAGGGCGGCGCGCGACGGCGGGGGCCGCGACTCCAACCCGCGCGACGAGGGCGACTGGTACGCCGCTGGCGAGTGCGGCACCGCCGGTGCCTCCGACTCCTCGTGGCACGGCACCCACGTGGCGGGCACCGTCGCGGCCGTGGCCGACTCCCAGGGTGTCGTCGGCGTGGCCCCGAACGCGAAGATCCAGCCCATCCGCGTGCTCGGCAAGTGCGGCGGTTCGCTGTCCGACATCGCCGACGCGGTCGTGTGGGCCGCCGGCGGCACCGTGGCGGGCGTGCCGGCCAACCCGAACCCGGCGGACGTCATCAACATGTCCCTCGGCGGCTCCGGCACGTGCGGCACCACCTACCAGAACGCGATCAACGCGGCCGTCTCCCGCGGCGTGCCCGTCGTCGTGGCGGCGGGCAACGAGAACCAGCCCGCCGCCAACGTGCGCCCGGCCAACTGCCGGAACACCATCGTGGTGGCCGCCTCCACCTCGCAGGGCGCCCGCGCCTCGTTCTCGAACTACGGCTCCGCCGTGGACGTGACCGCCCCGGGCGCGAACATCATCTCGACCGTGAACAACGGCGCCACCACCCCGACGACGGCCGGCCACGCCGCCTACAACGGCACCTCGATGGCCACCCCGCACGTCGCGGGCCTGGCCGCCCTGCTGCTGGCCGAGCGGCCGAGCCTCACCCCGGCCCAGGTCGAGTCCACCCTCAGGTCCACGGCCCGGTCCATGCCCGTGTCCTGCTCCGCGGGCTGCGGCGCCGGCCTGGCGGACGCCGCCAGGGCGGTCTCCTCCCTCGGTGGCAGCTCCTGACCGGAGCCCGCCCGGGCGCCGGGACCTCGTTGGTCGCCCAGGGCGGTTTCGAGCCCGGCGCCACGCTGACCGACGCCTGACGTGCTCGTCGGCTCTCGATGGCCGCTCCGCCGTGCGCGGGGTGGCCGTCGCCCGGGTGGACAGGCGGCGCCGCCTGAGGTATCGTTTTTCGAGTTGTCACCCCCATGGGGCGACGCCTGGATCTTTAGCTCAGTTGGTTAGAGCGTTCGCTTCACACGCGAGAGGTCGCTGGTTCGAGTCCAGTAAGATCCACCGCAGCAGGGCCCTCCTCCGGGAGGGCCCTTTCGCGTCCCCGGGCCGCGGTGCCGACGGCCCCGGCGGGGGAGGTGCCGGCGTGGTTGGATGGACGCGTCGGCGGGGCTCGGCCCACCGCCGTGGCGCGTCCAGCGCCCGCACACGGAAGGAGAGGGTGAGCCGCATGGAGCAGGAGGGCACCCAGGAGCCGGCGCGGTTCGACCCCCGCATCGCGGAGCCCCCGGCCGTCCCCACGCTCATCCCCGTGCTGCGCCCGGCCGGCGCCGAGGACGCCGCCGCTGTCGGCGACCTCACGCTCGACCCGGAGGACCCCGGCCTGCTCGACCTCGACCCGGCGGAGTCGGCCCACCCGGCCGCGGTCGCCGTCGAGCCGACGGAGCCGCTGCCGCCCGTGGTCCGCCCCGCCGCCGCCGATCCGGTCTCGGCGCCGGAGCCGGAGCCGGAGGAATCGGCCGAGCCGGAGGCGGAGACGCTGCCGGAGCCGGCCGCGGACGCGCCCCTGACCGAGCCGCCGCTGTCTGAGCAGGTGCCCACCTCCGTCCTGGCGCCCGCGGAGGCCGACGGCGCCCTGCCCGCCCCGGAGGTGATCCCCGCGCCGGACGTCACCGTCCCGGACCCGGTGGTCCCCGCGGGTCCGCCCGAGAAGCGCGGGCGTCGGCGCGGCCGGCGCTCCCGCGAGGTCTTCGTCGAGAACCTGCCGACGCAGGCGCTCGTGCTGGCCGACCGCCTGCACTCCTCGCCGTACGGGCGCCGCATGCGCTCCACGCTGCAGCAGCGCCGCGCGGAGGCGCAGGCCCTTGAGGCCCGCACGACCCTGGACTTCGCGCTCAAGCTGGGCGAGACGATGTTCAGCTTCGGCGCGGCCTCGCTGGACGTGGAGACCTCGATCATCGTGGCCACGCAGGCCTACGGGATCCTCGAGACCGAGGTGGACCTGACCAACCAGTCCATCTCCCTGAACTACGCGCCCGACTCCTCACGCGGCGAGGCCCCGTTCACCCTCCAGCGGGTGGTCCGCTCGTCCTCGGTGAACTTCGAGGGGCTCGTGGCCGTCCACCGGCTCGTCGAGGAGATCGCCGCGGGCGAGGTGGACCGGGCCGAGGCCCAGCGCCGGCTCGTGGAGATCCGGCATCAGCCCAAGCCGTTCCCCGCCGTCTTCGAGGTCCTCTTCTCCGGCGTGTTCGTGGCCTGCTTCGTGCCGTTCATCGGCGGGACCTGGACGGGCGCGGCCCTGGGCATGGTCTCCACCTGGCTGGTCTTCTGGCTCAAGGTCCAGGCGGACAAGGCGCGCTTCCCGGAGATCTTCTCCACGATGTTCGGGGCGATCACGGCCACGGTGATCGCGCTGATGGCCCACGCCCTCGACCTGCCGGTCAACCCGGCGCTGGTGATCGCCGGCGGCATCATGATGCTCCTGCCCACGGCGAGGTTCGTCACCGCGGTGCAGGACGCCATCCACGGCTTCCCGGTGACCGCCGCGGGCCGCTTCCTCTCCGCGCTGCTCGTGTTCGCCGGCGTGATGGCCGGGATCATGATCGCCGTGGGCATCGGGGATCTCGTGGGATTCGAACAGCTGGACCTGGCCGAGGCGGGGACGCTGAGCTATCCGCCGCTGCTGCTGCTGGGCCTCGTGATGGCCGCGGGCATGGCGGACGCGGTGGTGGAGCAGTCGCGGTGGCCCCAGATCCTGGCCTGCGGTCTCGTGTCCGGGGCCGGCTTCGGCGCGTACCTGGCAGCGCAGCAGATCGGGGTCAGCGACCGGCTGGTGCCCGCGGTCGCCGCGGCGGCGGTCGGGTTCCTCGGCCGCCTGGTGGCCCAGCGGCTCGCGGCCCCGGCGCTCGTGATCGTCCTGCCGTCCATGCTGTTCCTGCTTCCCGGACTCACCATGTTCCGGTCCGTCTACGGGTTCACCGTGGAGACCGGGGCCACGCTGCTGGGCGTCGAGGGACTCTTCAACGCCGCGGTCATCGTCGTGGCAATCGCGGCCGGCGTCGCCTTCGGCAACACCCTGGCCAAGCCGATCACCGACCGGATGGGCACGCTGCTGCCCACCGAACTCGTGATGCACCAGCGCGGCTGACCGGCGGCCCGGCTCAGTCGGGCAGGCGCCAGTCCACCGGGGCCGCGCCGGCCGCCTCGAGGAGCCGGTTCACCCGGCTGAACGGCCGGGAGCCGAAGAACCCGCGGTGGGCGCTCAGGGGCGAGGGATGCGGGGACTCCACGACGCCGGCCCCCGCCGCCGTCAGCAGCGGCGCCATGCGCCGCGCGTCGGCTCCCCACAGCAGCCCCACGAGCGGGGTGCCGCGCGCGCAGAGGGCCCGCACCGCGGCCTCCGTGATCTGCTCCCAGCCGAGGCCGCGGTGGCTGCCGGGTGCGCCGGCCCGCACGCTGAGGGCGCGGTTCAGCAGCAGCACGCCCTGGTCCGTCCACGCGGAGAGGTCCCCGTGGGCGGGCGGGGTGATGCCGAGGTCGTCGTGCAGCTCCCGGTGGATGTTGGCCAGGGAGCGGGGCAGCGGCCGCACGTGGCGGTCCACCGCGAAGCTCAGGCCGATCGGATGGCCCGGCGTCGGGTAGGGGTCCTGGCCCAGCACGAGGACGCGGACGTCCGCGAACGGCTGACGGAACGCCCGCAGGATGTGCTCCGGCGCCGGCAGCACCTGCTCTCCGGCCGCCCGGCGGGCCCGCAGCCGCTCGCCGACCTGCTCGAACGCGGCGGCCTGCGGGGCGAGGGCCGCCTCCCAGCCCGGATCCAGGGGCGCGATGAACTCCATGCCCCGAGGGTAGACCGGGTGGGTACAGTGGCCGCCATGTCCCACCCCACGCCCGTCTCGCCCGATCCGGCCCCGGACGAGGGTGCCCGCGCGCGTGCGCGACGGGACGAGCTGACGGACCTGGAGCGTGCGGTCCTGGACCTGGAGGCCGCCACCTGGCGGTACGGCGGGGCCAAGGACCACGCCGTCCGAGAGCGTCTGGGGCTGTCTCCGACCGCCTATTATCAGGTGTTGAACGGATTGCTGGACCGTGAGGCCGCCCTGGCCTACCGACCCCTGCTGGTCACGCGGCTGCTGCGCAAGCGCGGCACCCGCAGCCGGGCCCGGAGGGGACCCGCGGATCCGGCGCCGTCCACGCCCGCTTCCCGCCAGGAGAACTGACCCATGGCCTACCAGCCCGACCGCTTCGACGAGGTCCCCGAGTACACGGACCAGCGCGGCGCGCACCGCGAGTCCTTCGCCGCTGCCGGCGCAACCGCCGCGGGCGGGGGTCGCCGCCTGAGCCCGCTGCTCTGGGTGGCCGGCCTCGTCCTGCTCGCCGGCCTGTTCGTGGGCGTCGTCCTGCCGTGGCTCACCGGCGACCGCTCCGAGCCCGTCGCCGCCGAGAGCTCGACGACGGCCCCGGCTGCCGCGCCGTCGACGTCGGCGTCGTCCGTGTCCTCCTCGGCGTCCTCCGCGTCGGCGTCGACTGCGTCCGCGACCGAGTCCGCCACCCCGTCCGAGGACGCGGCGGAGGCGTCCCGTTCCGCGGCCGCGGCCGAGTCCTCGCGGGCGGCGCAGGAGGCGGCTGCCGCCGAGGCCGCCGAGTCGTCCCAGGCTGCCGCGTCGTCCCGGGCCGCCGCGGAGGCACAGGCGGCGGAGGCCTCGCGTTCCGAAGCCGCCGCGCAGTCCGCCGAGTCGTCCCGTGCCGCCGCCGAGGCACAGGCGGCGGAGGCCTCGCGTTCCGAGGCCGCCGCGCAGTCCGCAGAGGCGTCCCGGTCGGCGGCGGCCGTCCAGGCGGCGGAGTCCTCGCGCGCCGCCGCGTCCCGTTCGGCCGCCGCGGCGGAGGCCTCGCGCTCGCAGTCCGCGGCCGCGTCGAGCTCTCGTGCGGCCGCGCAGTCTGCGGCCGCGTCGAGCTCTCGTGCAGCCGCGCAGTCCGCGGCCGTGCGCGGCACCCACGTCACCGTGTACAACGCGACCCGCACCCAGGGCCTCGCCGCCTCCTACGCGCAGCGGCTCACGGGCGCCGGCTACACCTCGGTGGACGCGAAGAACTGGAGCGGCTACGGCATCCAGTCCTCCACCGTCCTGTACAACGGCTCGGCCAACAAGGCCGCCGCCGAGGCGGTCGGCAAGGAGCTCGGCTTCCCGGTCATGCAGACCCCGAACCTGCAGGTGAACGGTATCGCGGTGGTCGTCACCAGCTGATCCGCCCGTCGTGCGGCCGTGCCGGCCGCGCACCCTTTCCGGCCCCCGGCGGGGCGCCTTCCGAGGCGTTCTGCCGGGGGCCGTCCGCCGTCCGCGGAAGGGCGGGCCCCGCACTGCGGACCCTTTGCACTCTCCCGGTGCGAGTGCTCATAATGGGGTTAGCACTCCGAAGGCGCGACTGCCAGCCGTACCCCGGTCGGCCCGGCGCCGTGGAGGAGGACCTGTCCACCGGTGAGGCCCCCAGGGGCCGTCCGTCGCGGGCACCGGCGCGGGTCAGCCACCAGCAGTAGGAAGCCGACGTCCAGAAAGGACCTGCACATGGCCAAGACCATCGCATTCGACGAAGAGGCCCGCCGCGGCCTGGAGAAGGGCCTGAACACCCTGGCCGACGCCGTGAAGGTGACCCTCGGCCCCCGCGGCCGCAACGTGGTGCTGGAGAAGAAGTGGGGCGCCCCCACCATCACCAACGACGGCGTCTCCATCGCCAAGGAGATCGAGCTCGAGGACCCGTACGAGAAGATCGGCGCGGAGCTCGTCAAGGAGGTCGCCAAGAAGACCGACGACGTCGCCGGCGACGGCACCACCACCGCCACCGTGCTGGCCCAGGCGCTGGTCCGCGAGGGCCTGCGCAACGTGGCCGCGGGCGCCGACCCGCTGTCCCTGAAGCGCGGCATCGAGAAGGCCGTGGAGGCCGTCACCTCCGAGCTGCTCTCCGCCTCCCGCGAGATCGAGACCAAGGACCAGATCGCGGCCACCGCCTCGATCTCCGCCGCGGACAAGCAGATCGGCTCCCTCATCGCCGAGGCCCTGGACAAGGTCGGCAAGGAGGGCGTCATCACCGTCGAGGAGTCCAACACCTTCGGCCTCGAGCTCGAGCTCACCGAGGGCATGCGCTTCGACAAGGGCTACATCTCCGGTTACTTCGTGACCGACGCGGACCGCCAGGAGGCCGTCCTCGAGGATCCCTACATCCTCATCGTCAACTCGAAGATCTCCTCCGTGAAGGACATGGTGGCGATCCTCGAGAAGGTCATGCAGTCGGGCAAGCCGCTGCTGATCATCGCCGAAGACGTCGAGGGCGAGGCCCTGGCCACCCTCGTGGTCAACAAGATCCGCGGCACCTTCAAGTCCGTGGCCGTGAAGGCCCCGGGCTTCGGTGACCGCCGCAAGGCCATGCTCGCCGACATCGCCATCCTCACCGGCGGCCAGGTCATCTCCTCCGAGGTGGGCCTGTCCCTGGAGAACGCGACCCTCGACCTGCTGGGCACCGCCCGCAAGGTGGTCGTCACCAAGGACGAGACCACCATCGTGGAGGGTGGCGGCGACGCCGAGCAGATCGCCGGCCGCGTGGCCCAGATCCGCTCCGAGATCGAGAACACCGACTCGGACTACGATCGCGAGAAGCTGCAGGAGCGCCTCGCCAAGCTGGCCGGCGGCGTGGCCGTCATCAAGGCCGGCGCGGCCACCGAGGTGGAGCTCAAGGAGCGTAAGCACCGCATCGAGGACGCCGTGCGCAACGCCAAGGCCGCCGTGGAGGAGGGCATCGTCGCCGGCGGCGGCGTGGCCCTGATCCAGGCCGGCGCCAAGGCGTTCGGCGGCCTGCAGCTCGAGGGCGACGAGGCCACCGGCGCGAACATCGTGAAGGTCGCCATCGAGGCCCCGCTGAAGCAGATCGCCTTCAACGCCGGCCTGGAGCCCGGCGTCGTGGCGGACAAGGTCAAGACCCTCGACGACGGTCACGGCCTGAACGCCGCCACCGGCGAGTACGAGGACCTGCTGGCCGCCGGCATCAACGACCCGGTGAAGGTGACCCGCTCGGCCCTGCAGAACGCCGCGTCCATCGCGGGCCTGTTCCTGACCACCGAGGCCGTCGTCGCGGACAAGCCCGAGAAGGCCGCCGCCGGCGCCGAGGGCATGGACCCGATGGGCGGCATGGGCGGCATGATGTGATCAGCCGCTGAGCCGGCCCGGCCCGTTCGGGCGCCCAGCCAGCGAGGCCCGTCTCCCCGTCCGGGGAGGCGGGCCTCGCCGCGTCCGGGGCCGGCACCGGGGCGCCCCGCTCAGGCCGACAGCGCGGCTCGTTCCGCCGCCAGGTTGCGGCGGGCGGCGGCCTCCCAGCGCGTTCGGCCGGGCGCGGTCCGATACAGCCGCTCGGCGTCCAGCAGGGCGTCCAGCACCGCGCCGCGACCGCGGGCCCAGTCCGCGTCGGACACGTGCGCGTAGTCCTGCCGGACCGCGGCCACGTAGCGGGCGTAGGCCTCGGGGGAGCGGCCGAGGACCTCGAGGTCCGCGTCCGAGAGCACCGCCCCGGCCGCGTCGTGCGGGGCGGGGTCGTGGGCGGCGGTGAGCAACACGAGGCGCGCCACCTCGTCGACGACGTCGGCCGGCACCGCCAGCCGCGGGTCGGTGAGCACGTCCCGGGCCAGGGCGGCCGAGTCCGCCTCGTCCTGGCCGGCGGGCGCGGCGGGGTCCCCGACGTAGACGGCGTCGTGGAACCACGCGGCCAGGCGGACCGCACGCGGATCCGGCCCGGCCTTCGCCCCCGCCCGCTCGAGCAGGTCCACGGACTCGAGCACCGCGAGCAGGTGGGCCGGGTCGTGGTAGTGCCGATGCGGCTCCGCCCAGCGGGCCAGCAGGTCGCGTCCCGCCGTCGTCACCGCGTCCGGGCTCGCCGCCGTGCCCTCGAACAGCCGCGCCCAGCGCCGGGCGAGGACGACGTCGCGCTTCTCGGCGCGGCTCCGGGCGGGCACGCGCAGCCCCGAGGCGGCGAGGCGGCGCACCAGCTCCCGTCCGGTGACGGGCACCGCCCCGCGGGCCACGAGCTCGGCGCGTCGGTGCGCGGGCACGTCGTAGTGGTCCCGGTCGAAGGCCCGCTCCGAGAGCCCCGCCGCCCGCGCGAACGCGTGGAGCTCCTCGAGGGAGGCGTCGGAGACGAGGTGGGAGAACACGGTGCCGTGGGCGGGCCACGCGGGCGGGTCGATCAGGACGGTCATGCCCCCACTCTAGGAAGCACGGACCGGGGCGCGGCCGGCCGGCCGCACCCCGGACCGTTCCGGGCGCTCAGAACCGGAACATCGCGGCGTTGGCGGTCTCCGCGTCCTGGTACTGGGTGGCGGCGGCGTCCATCGCGCGGCGGATGCCCGCCAGGGACTCCTCCACGCGCTGCTGGGTGGCGCGCCACTCGGTGAGCACACCCTGGAAGTTCGCGGCCGCCTGGCCGCGCCAGGTGTCCTGCAGCTGGCGCAGGTTGGCCTCCATGGTGCTCACCTCCGCCTGGAGGCGGCCGATGGAGCCCTCCACCGCCCCGCTCTTGGCCCGCAGGTCCTCGACGTCGATCTGCACGATGCTCATGTGACTGTCCCCTCTGATGAGTGCTGATGGGCGGCGGGTGCCGCCGGGCACCACGCTAGGGACGCGCGTCGCGCCCGGCCGCCGGGTCGTCCCCGCCTGGGGACGGGGCGTCGGCCTGAGGCGCCTGTGCAGGAGCAGACACCCGGCGGCGGCGCTCGGCCGAGGCGCGACGGAACCGCTCCGCCGCCCGCAGCAGGCGGCTGCGCCGGGCGGCGTCCGCGGCGCTGGCGCCGGCGCCCGACGGCGCGGTCTGGGCGAGAGGGCCGGTGGGTGGGCCGGCCGCGTCGTCGTCGGTGTCCCGTGCGGACGGGCGCTCGTCCTCGACGTCCTCGTCCGCCTCGTCCTCGAACGGCGCCCACGGCAGGTGGACGGAGAAGGTGGCGCCGCCGCCCTCGGTCTCCAGCAGCCGGACGGAGCCGCCGTGCTGGGCCACGATCGCCGCGACGATGGCCAGGCCGAGCCCCGTGCCGCCCGTCTCGCGGTGCCGGGAGGTGTCCGCGCGGTAGAACCGCTCGAAGATGCGGGCGCGGTCCTCCTCGGACACGCCCGGCCCGTGGTCACGGATCTCGATCACGGAGCTGCGGCCCGCGCCGTCCGCCCCGGCCTGGCCGCCGAGGTGGTCGACGGTGCCGACCGCGATCTCGATGGGGGTGCCGGCGGGGGTGTAGCGCAGGGCGTTGGCCATGAGGTTCACCACCACCTGGCGCATCCGGTTCTCGTCGCCGAGGATGGGCGCCGGGGCCGCCCGGTCGCCGTCGGGGCCCACGAGGGTGACCTTGCGGTCCGGGGCGTTCACGGAGGCGTCCATCATGGAGTCCATCGCGAGGATGAGCAGGTCCACCGGGGCGTGCTCGAGGGGGCGCTGCTCGTCGAGGCGGGCCAGGGTGAGCAGGTCCTCCACGAGGCGGGTCATGCGGGTGGCCTCGGACTCGATGCGCTGCATGGCGGCGGCGACGTCCTCCTCCTCGCGCAGCCCGCCGTGCCGGTACAGCTCGGAGAACCCGCGGATGGTGGCCAGGGGGGTGCGCAGCTCGTGGGAGGCGTCCTGCACGAATCGGCGCATCTTGTCCTCGGAGATCTCCTTGTCCCGGAACGCGGACTCGATGTGCGCGAGCATGGCATTGAGGGAGCGGGAGAGCCGGCCCACCTCGGTGTCGGGCGCCGCGCTCTCCACGCGCTGGCTCAGGTCGCCGGCGGCGATCTTGGCGGCGGTGCGCTCCACGCGGTTCAGGGTGCGGAACGCGCGCTGGACCGCCAGGTTGGCCACGATCACGGTGCCCGCCGTCGCGAGCAGGCCGATGGTCACGACGATCGAGGTGACGCGCTCGACGGAGGAGGTCACGCTCTGCAGGGGAAGGGCCACGGCCATGGTGCCGTCGCCGCTGCTGAGCCCGTACAGCTGCACGCGCCAGCCGCTCGAGTCCGGCTGTGTGCCGGGCACCTCGAAGGAGGCGGAGCCGCGCTCCAGGGCCTCGGCCGGGGTGATGTCCGGCAGGGCCGGCTCGTCCGCACCCGGCATCACCGGGGTCTGGACGACCCGCGCGCCCTCGTTGTCCCACACGACGCCGTAGAAGCGCAGGATGGGCAGCTGCGGCATGTAGTACTCGCCGGTCTGGGCGACGTTGGCCAGGTACATCGAGACGGTGTCCCGGTTGGCGGCCATGTCCTCGTCCAGCTGGCGCACCGCCTCCTGGCGGAACAGCACCGCGGTCGCCACGGCGGTCACGGCGACCAGGGCCAGCATGAGCGCCGCGATCATCACGACCAGCTTGGTGCGCAGGGACTGCCCCTGCCACGCGCCCCTCAGCCAGGCGCGCGGATGGCGGACGCGGGCCGCCGCGGCGTCGAGCCGCGCACGCACGTCAGCGCTTGTCCGCGGTGCGGAGCATGTAGCCGACGCCGCGCTTGGTGTGGATCATCTTCTCGCGGCCGCCGACGTCGATCTTGCGGCGCAGGTAGGAGATGTAGGACTCGACGATCGAGGCGTCCCCGTTGAAGTCGTACTCCCACACGTGGTCCAGGATCTGGGCCTTCGAGAGCACCCGGTTCGGGTTCATCATGAGGTAGCGCAGCAGCTTGAACTCGGTGGGGGAGAGCTCCACGACCTCGCCGCCGCGGCGGACCTCGTGCGCGTCGTCGTCGAGCTCGAGATCGTCCACGCGCAGCACCGCCGCGTCGTCGTCGTCGAGGGAGGCAGTGCGGCGCAGCACGGCGCGGATGCGGGCGACCACCTCGTCGAGGGAGAACGGCTTGGTCACGTAGTCGTCACCGCCGACCGTCAGGCCGGTGATCTTGTCCTCGGTGCCGTCCCGCGCGGTGAGGAACACGACGGGGAAGTGACGGCCGGCGGAGCGCAGGCGGCGGGTCACGGTGAAGCCGTCCATGTCCGGGAGCATCACGTCCAGCACGGCCAGGTCCGGCTGGAACTCCTCGGCGGCGTCCAGGGCCTCCCGGCCGTTGGCCGCGGCCGTGACCTCGAAGCCGGCGTAGCGCAGGGACGTGGAGAGCAGCTCGCGGATGTTGGGCTCGTCGTCCACCACCAGGAGGCGTGCTTCGGGGTTCTGAGGCTGCATGGAGCCCAGTCAACCGCCCCGACCTGGGAACACCCTGAAAGGGTGCTGGATGTCACGGGGCGTCGTTGGCCCGACGGCTCAGGGGCGCGAGCGCCGGACGGCGCCCAGCACCACGTGCAGCAGCATCAGGCCGAAGCCGACGGGCAGGCCGAACAGCGCGAGCGCGAACAGCGCCGGGGACGCCGGCCACGCCAGGAAGTACGCGACCAGCAGGGCCACCAGGGCCAGAGCGGACACCGCCGTCACGGCCACGCCCAGCACCAGGACGACGCCACGACCGCCCCGGTGATCGGCGGGGTCGGCGGCGGGCGCGGAGGCGGGGAGGGTGGAGGTCCGAGGCATGCCCGCCACTCTAGTCGGGCTATCCTGGGAGGTCATTGACGACCACGTCCTCCGCCGTCCCCTCCGGGCGCACGGCCAGGCTGGTCCCACCGATGCCGCGGCGCACCGCCACGCCGGTGCCGGACCCCGCCGACCCGAGACGAGAGCACGGCCGCCCCTGCGGCGCCGGCCCGACGCGGTGGACCCACATGACGAGGAGCAGGTGACGCACATGCCCACCGGGCGCATCAAGTTCTACGACTCGACCAAGGGCTTCGGGTTCGCCCAGACGGACGAGGGCGAGGAGGTCCACGTGCCCGCCTCGGCCCTGCCGGCCGGGGTGACCGAGCTGCGCGGAGGCACCCGCGTGGAGTTCGGCGTGGCCGAGGGCCGCCGCGGCAAGCAGGCGCTCTCGCTGCGCGTGCTCGACGCCGCACCCTCGGTGGTCCGCAACCACCGACCCGGCGCCACCGAGATGGCCGTCCTCATGGAGGACCTCATCACGTGGCTGGACCAGACCTCCAACGGCCTGCGCCGCGGCCGCTACCCCCAGCGCGCCCAGGCGCAGAAGATGGCGCAGGTGCTGCGCCGTGTCGCCGACGATCTGGAGGCCTGAGCCATGACCACCCACGACGACGCCCCGCGCGTCGACCACCGGAGCCCCGACGCCGAGCCCGCGCCCGCGGAGGAGAGGGCGGCCGTGCCGCCCGCGCGTCGCCGGGCCCCGCGCCGCGACGAGCTGCTCGCCGCCGCCGTGGACGCCGCCCGCGCGGGGCTGGCCGGGCTGGCCGCCCCGGACGAGGTGGGGGAGCACGTGGACGTGCTCGTGGACGACGACCGGCTCCTGACGCACCGCTTCGCGTGCCGCATGCCCGGCTACGCGGGCTGGCTCTGGTACGTGACGATCGCCCGGGCCCCACGCGCCAAGCAGGTCACCGTGTGCGAGACCGGCCTCATGGCGGGGGAGGGTGCGCTCGTGGCGCCCCCGTGGGTGCCGTACGCCGAGCGCGTGAACGAGGAGGAGCGCGAGCGGCTCAAGGCCGTGGCCGAGGGCCGTGTGCCCGGCGCCCCGGCGCCTGAGACCGCGCCGGACGACCGCGGCTGAGACGGCGCGCCCCGGCTGACCCGCCGGGGCGGACACGCAACGGGCCCGCGGTGGAGTCCCCCGCGGGCCCGTGTCCCCGTCCGGGGACGGCTCAGGCCAGGCGCTCGACCACGTGGTCGATGCAGCGCAGCAGTGCCGCGACGTCCTCGGGCTCGATCGCGGCGAAGGTCGCGATCCGCAGCTGGTTCCGGCCGAGCTTGCGATAGGGCTCCACGTCCACCACGCCGTTCGCGCGCAGGGCCTGGGCGACCGCCGCCGCGTCGACGTCGTCGGAGAAGTCGACGGTGCAGACCACGGCGGAGCGGTCCTCGGACCGGGCCACAAAGGGCGTGGCGAAGGACGACGCCTCGGCCCACGCGTACACGCGCGAGGAGGAGTCGGCGGTGCGGGCGGTCATCGCGTCCAGCCCGCCCTGACCGTTCATCCAGCGCAGCTGCGCGTCCAGCATGACGAGCGTGGCCAGCGCGGGCGTGTTGTAGGTCTGGTCCTTGAGGGAGTTCTCCACGGCCGTGGCCAGGTCCAGGAACGCCGGGATCCAGCGGCCGGACTCCTTGATCTCCGCGACCCGCGCCAGGGCCCGCGGGGAGAACAGCGCGAGCCACAGACCGCCGTCGGACGCGAAGTTCTTCTGCGGCGCGAAGTAGTACACGTCCGCCTCGGACACGTCCACCGGCAGGCCGCCCGCGGCCGAGGTGGCGTCGACGACGACCAGCGCGTCCTCGTCGATGCCCGCGGGGCGGACGACGGGCGCCATCACGCCGGTGGAGGTCTCGTTGTGCGGCCACGCGTACACGTCGACCCCGGCCACGGCCTCCGGCTCGGGGCGGGTGCCCGGCTCGGAGGTGCGGATGTCCGACGGCGCCAGGAACGGCGCCTGGTCGGTGGCCTTGGCGAACTTCGAGCCGAACTCGCCGAAGCTCAGATGCTGGGCGCGCTCGCGGACCAGGCTGAAGGCGGCCGCGTCCCAGAACGCGGTGGAGCCGCCGACGCCGAGGATCACCTCGTAGCCCTCCGGCGCCGAGAACAGCTCGGCGACGCCTGACCGGACGCTCGCCACCAGGTCCTTGACCGGCTTCTGACGGTGCGACGTGCCGAGCAGCCCGGCTGCGTCCTGGAGCGCGCTCAGCTGCTCGGGGCGGACCTTGGAGGGGCCGGCGCCGAAGCGGCCGTCGGCCGGCAGCAGGTCCTGGGGGATGGTGATCTCGGCGGGGGAGGTCATGCGTGCTCCTGACGCTTCGGGGTCGCGGGTCGCGCCCATTCTCCCGCGCCCGGGACCACCGGCCGTCCACGTGACTCACGCCTCGCTAGGATGTCCGGGACGAAGAGCCCGAGGGAAGAGGACGTGCCATGACGGATCTGATCGACACCACCGAGATGTACCTGCGCACGATCCTCGAGCTCGAGGAGGAGGGCATCCCCCCGCTGCGCGCCCGCATCGTCGAGCGTCTGGAGCACTCCGGCCCCACCGTCTCCCAGACCGTGGCCCGCATGGAGCGGGACGGGCTGGTGCACGTGGGCGCGGACCGTCGGCTGGAGCTGACCGTGGCGGGCCGCGAGCGGGCCGTGTCCGTGCTGCGCAAGCACCGCCTGGCCGAGCGCCTGCTCGCGGACGTGATCGGCCTCGAGTGGGAGCTCGTCCACGAGGAGGCCTGCCGCTGGGAGCACGTGATGAGCGACCAGGTGGAGCGCCGCCTGCTCACGCTCCTGGAGAACCCCACCGAGACCCCCTACGGCACCCCGATCCCGCCCCGGCCCGAGCAGGCCTCCGCCGAGGACTGGAGCCGCGACATGGGCCTG
The DNA here is from genome assembly GCF_055522295.1 of Micrococcus sp. CS26. Taxonomy (NCBI): domain Bacteria; kingdom Bacillati; phylum Actinomycetota; class Actinomycetes; order Micrococcales; family Micrococcaceae; genus Micrococcus; species Micrococcus sp. CS26. Next base: position 43,407 of record NZ_JBVFVY010000013.1, on the reverse strand, counting down.
GCGGGCGCCCGGCTCTCCGAGGAGGCCGCCACCGCCGGCCGGTTCCGCGTCCGCGGGCTGGCCGAGGGCGTGCAGACCGACCCCGAGCTGCTGGCCCAGCTGGCCGGCGCCGGCGTGACCCCCGGCCGCGTGGTGCGTGCCGAGGCCGCCCGCGACGCCGGGTACATCCGGGTCGAGGGCGAGGCGGAGGACGGCGCGGCCGCGGACGGCGGGGCCCTCGAGCTGGCCGAGGCCACGGCCGCGCACGTGTGGGTCGAGCGTCTCGACGGCTGAGGCGCGGCGCGCCGTCGTCGTGCGTGACGGGGGCGTGATGGCCCGGTGACGGGCCGGTGAACCTCTTCCGCCGCCGCAGGCGACACGTGGCGCGCCGATGCACCCGCGTCTAGCGTGGAGACACGACGCCCCTGTGTCCCCACGCTTCCGAGGCCCCCGATGCGCACACTCGTCCTCAACGCCGGCTACGAACCCCTCTCGGTCGTCTCCGACCGCCGGGCGCTGCTGCTCGTGGCCACCGGCAAGGCGAGCGTGCTCGAGGACGCCGGTGACCCGATGCGCAGCCCCACCCGCGCGTGGGGCCGACCCCTCGTGATCCTGCTGCACCAGTACATCCGGGTGCCCCACACGGATGCGGCCCCGGTCTCCCGCAAGGGCGTGCTGCGCCGGGACGGACACCGCTGCGCCTACTGCGGCGCCCACGCCACCACCGTGGACCACGTGCGGCCGCGCTCGCGGGGCGGCGAGAACTCGTGGGAGAACCTCGTGGCCTGCTGCCTGCGCTGCAACGGGGCGAAGGCGGACCGCTCGCTCGAGGCCCTGGGCTGGCGGCTGCGGGTGGAGCCGGTGCGCCCGCGCGGGGCCCAGTGGCGGATCCGCGAGCTGGAGCGGCCCGCCGAAGCGTGGCGGGACTACCTGCGCCTGGCGGCCTGACGCCGGAAGCGGAATCGCGCCCGCCCGTGCCCGGCGGTTCCTAGACTCTCCAACGGTCGAGAGAGCGGAGGGGCCCATGAGCATGGAGTCGGCGGCACGGATGTCCATGATGCGGATGACCCGCGGGCAGTCCGACGCCCAGCAGAGCCTCGCCCGCGGCACGGTGCGCCGGACCATCGCGTTCGCGGGCCGGTACCGCACCCGCCTGATCGTGTTCGTCGCGGCGTCCATCGTGGGCGCGGTGCTCGGCGTGGCCTCGCCCGTGCTGGCCGGCGACGTCGTCAACGCGATCACCGGCGGCGCGGACCGCGGGCTCGTGGTGCGGCTGGCCCTGCTGATCGCCCTCGTGGCGGTGCTCGACGCGGCGCTGTCCGTGTTCACCAAGTGGCTCTCCGCCGGGCTGGGGGAACAGGTCATCTACGACCTGCGCACCGCCGTGTTCGACCACGTGCAGCGCATGCCGGTGGCGTTCTTCCAGCGCACCCGCACCGGCGCGCTCGTCTCGCGCCTGAACAACGACGTGATCGGGGCGCAGTCGGCGATCTCGCGGACGCTCTCCGGCGTCGTCGCGAACGTGGTGTCCGTCGCGCTGACCCTGGGCGTGATGGTGGCCACCAGCTGGCAGGTCACCGTCCTGTCCCTCGTGATGCTGCCGCTGTTCCTGCTGCCGGCCCGGGCGGTCGGCTCGAAGCTGGCGGGCCTGTCCCGCGAGCGGGCCGGGCACAACGCGGCCATGGGCGACCAGATGACCGAGCGGTTCTCCGCTCCCGGCGCCACACTCATCAAGCTCTTCGGCCGCCCCGCCGCCGAGTCCGCCGAGTTCGCCCGCCGCGCGGACCGCGTGCGCGCCACCGGCGTGGACATCTCCGTGCGCCAGGCCGTCTTCACCACGCTGCTCACCCTGGTCTCCGCGCTCGCGCTCGCGGCCGTGTACGGCGTGGGCGGGCTCCAGGCGATCGCGGGCACCCTCGACGCCGGCGACGTCGTCACCCTCGCCCTGCTGCTGACCCGCCTGTACGCCCCCCTGACCGCGCTGGCGAACGCCCGCGTGGAGATCATGAGCGCGCTCGTGAGCTTCGAGCGCGTGTTCGAGGTCCTGGACCTGGAGCCGCTCATCACGGAGCCCGCGCGGCCCGCGGCCCTGCCGGAGGGGCCCCTGTCCGTGCGGCTGCGGGACGTGCGCTTCGCCTACCCCACCGCGGAGCAGGTGTCCCTGGCCTCCCTCGAGGAGGTCGCCGTGCTGGACACGCGCGGCGGCGAGGAGGTGCTGCACGGGATCGACGTGGCCGTGCCCGCCGGGGCCACCGTGGCCCTCGTGGGCTCTTCGGGTGCGGGCAAGTCCACCATCGCCTCGCTCGTCACGCGCCTGCACGACGTCACCTCCGGCGCCGTCGAGATCGGCGACGTGGACGTGCGGGACCTCGCGTTCGCGGACCTGCAGCGGGCCGTGGGCATGGTGACCCAGGACGGCCACCTCTTCCACGAGACCGTGCGCGCCAACCTGACGCTGGCCCGCCCCGACGCGACGGACGAGCAGCTGTGGGACGCCGTCGAGCGGGCCCGCCTGCGCCCCGTGGTCGAGGCGCTGCCGGACGGGCTGGACACCGTGGTCGGCGAGCGCGGCTACCGCCTCTCCGGCGGCGAGCGGCAGCGCATGACGATCGCGCGGCTGCTGCTGGCGGCTCCGCGCGTCGTGGTGCTGGACGAGGCGACGGCGGCGCTGGACTCCACCAACGAACGCGCCATCCAGGAGGCGCTGGGGGAGGCGCTGGCCGGGCGGACCGCGATCGTGATCGCGCACCGGCTCTCCACCGTGCGCAGCGCGGACGAGATCCTCGTGGTCGAGGCCGGGCGGATCGTGGAGCGCGGCACGCACGCCGCGCTGCTCGCGGCGGGCGGGCGGTATGCGGAGCTCTACACCACGCAGTTCGCCGACGCGGAATGAGGCGGCGACCGGACCGGCCGCCCAGGTGCCCCAGGCCGGAATCGAACCGACGGCCTACCCTTTAGGAGAGGGTCGCTCTATCCAACTGAGCTACTGGGGCGCGGACCGTGCGTCGGTCCGGTGAGCGAGTCTAGCCGAGCCCTTCAGGCCGCCCGCGTGGCGCGACCACGACGGCGCCGCCCGGCCCACAGCATCACGGCCACCGCCAGCGCGAGCAGCGCCAGCAGGACCCAGCGGGTCAGCGTCAGGGCGGCGGCCAGGCCGGTGCCCGGGCCGCCGGCGGCGATCGCCTGCTCGATCGCGATGTTCTCGCAGATGTCCACGACCGCGAACAGCACGCCCAGCCCGAAGACGGCCCACTTGGCGCCGACGGGACGCAGGCGCCATGCGCCGACCGCGGTGACCGTCAGTGCCACGGCGATCGGGAAGATCACGCCGGCCGTCTTGTGCACCCAGTTCAGCTGGCCGCGGGCGTCCTCGTCCATGACCGCGGAGAGCGCGCGGATGTGGTCCTGCCCGTAGAACAGCAGGGAGTCCGGCATCGCCAGGCCGCCGCTGAGCTGGGTCATCTGCTGCAGCACCAGCAGATGGAGGTACGCGCCCACGAGCAGGGTGGTCACGATCAGCGCGCTCACCGGGATCGCCGGGCTGCCCTCGCGCTCAGCGGCCGCGGCGAGGTCCTCACGGACGTTGACGTCCCGCAGCGTGGGACGGGAGCGCGGGGACTCGGCGACCGGGCGCGCGGCGGGCCGCGACGGGCGCGGACGGGACTTGCGGGACTTCTGGGACACGGGGCACCTCCGCGGTCCATCCTCCCAGACCGGCCGAGCCGGTCCGGTCCCGCCCAGCCCCGCCCAGCCCAGCTCACTTTCGAACGTGAAATCGGGGTCATGGGAACTTTCGAACGCGAGATAGGCCCCACATCACGTTCGAAAGTGCGGGTGGGGGCGAGTCCGGGGCGGCTCAGTCCGCGTGGCGAGGCCGCGGGCGGGGGACCTGGGCGGGTGCGTCGGACGCCGGCTCGGTGGCCGGGGCCGGCCCCGCGGTGGACTGCGGCTCGGACGCCGGCTCGACGACCGGCAGGGGCGCCGTCGTCGGGGCGGGCTCGGCGGTCTGCGCCGGCACGGCGTCGGCCGCCTCCGGGACCGCTGCCCGGGTGCGTGGCCGCTCCCGGCCGCGTCCCGCCGTCGGGAACTCGAAGAGCCAGCGCACCCGTCGGTAGCCGAGCGCGAGGGCGAGCGGGACGAGGAACGTGAACGACGCGATGGCCACGTAGAAGTCGACCGGGCGGACCGCGGCGAGGTCGCGGAAGGCCGCCACCGCCAGGATCAGCACCGGCATGTGGGCGACGTAGAGGACCATCGAGCGGCGGCCGCAGAACTCGAGGAACGGCAGACGGGGCAGGCGCGGGCCGAGCCACAGCACCACGAGGATCCCCGGCAGCGCGGCGAACACGGACCAGGGCTGGCGCTCCGCCACCACGAGCGCGCCGGTGCGCGTGGCCGTCACGGTGAGCACCATGAGGATCACCGCGATCACGCCCAGGGCGGCGGGCGCCGTGCGGATCCGGGGGAGCAGTCGCGCGGAGGCGGCACCGAGGAAGAAGTACACGCCCCAGTACAGCGGGCGCACCCAGTGGCGGGGGCCGCTGACGAACTCGAGGAGCAGGACGAACAGGACGACGGCGACCACCAGCGCCGGGACGCGACGGATCACCGGGCCGATGAGGTAGCAGAGCATGAGCACCCACAGGAACCACAGGTGCCACGCGCCGCCGCGCCAGAACTCGACGGACAGCAGGGATCCGGGCCTGCCCGTGGCCAGCGCCAGGACGACCATCCAGACGAGGAACGGCCACAGGATCCGCTCCGCCTTGCCGCGGTAGTACGTGCCCAGCGGCTTGGACACGGAGCGGGGCAGCAGGACGCCGGACAGGAACACGAGCATCGGCATCCGCCACGACTGGAACACCTGCACCACGTTCGCGAACGCCACGGAGCTGAAGGTCGCGTCGAGGCCCTGCGGCATCGTGTAGGTGTGGGTGAACATCACCAGCAGCACGGCGAATCCGCGCATCGCGTCCATCCAGGTCATCCGGCTGGGGGTGGACCCGTGGGACATGGGCGGGGTCGGCGTGGTGGACATGGCGGCTCCGGGGTGACGTGGCGGGGCAGGGGAAGGAGGCTCCGCCGCCACATCGCGCGGAACGCCCAGAAGACCATAGCGGGCCGTTCGATTCCCGCCGGTTTTCGAACGTGGAATCGGGGTCTTGGGGACTTTCGAACGCGAGATAGGCCCCACATCACGTTCGAAAGTGCGGGTGGGGTGGGGCGGGGCGGCGCGGTGGGGGATGGCGACGACGGCGCCCCCTGTCGCGTCCGGGGCCGCGCCTAGACTGGGTCCGCCATGGCTGACCTCTTCTCCGCGCTCGGACGCACGCCCCTGAACCTCGACCGGACCCGCCGCCCCGCGGACCCGGAGACCGCCCTGCCCGGGCTCGTGCCCCCGGCCGTCACGCGCGCGGCCGCGGACCCCGAGGCCTGGGGCGAGGACGCCCGCCCGGCCGCTCCGGCGCACACTCCCGAGTCGCTCGTGGCGGGGCTCAACCCGCAGCAGGCCGCCGCGGTGACCCACACGGGGGCGCCGCTGCTGATCGTGGCGGGCGCCGGCTCGGGCAAGACCCGGGTGCTGACCCACCGCATCGCGTGGCTGCTCGCCACCGGCCGGGCGCGGCCGCACGAGATCCTCGCCATCACCTTCACGAACAAGGCCGCCGCGGAGATGCGCGAGCGCGTGGCCGGGCTGATCGGTCCCACCGCCCAGCGGATGTGGATCTCCACGTTCCATTCCTCCGCCGTGCGGCTGCTGCGCAACGAGGCCGCCAACATCGGGCTGAAGTCCACGTTCACCATCTACGACTCGGCGGACAGCCTGCGCCTGGTCACCACCGTCGCCAAGCAGCACGAGCTGGACCCGAAGCGCTTCGCGCCCAAGGCCCTGCTGAACCGCATCAGCTCCCTGAAGAACGAGCTCGTGGAGGCGGACGACTACGCCGCCACCGTGGCCGAGGGGGACCCGTGGGGCCGCGCCGTCGCCGCCGTCTACCGGGACTACACGGCCCGCCTGCGCCAGGCCAACGCCCTGGACTTCGACGACCTGATCGGCATGACGGTCCACATGTTCGAGGCGTTCCCGCGCGTGCTGGACAACTACCGCCGCCGGTTCCGCCACGTCCTCGTGGACGAGTACCAGGACACCAACCACGCACAGTACCGCCTGATCCGGCTCCTCGCCGGCCCGGCGGGCGACCCCGAGGGCGTGGAGACCCCCGGCGGCGAGCTGACCGTCGTCGGCGACTCGGACCAGTCCATCTACGCGTTCCGCGGCGCGGACATCCGCAACATCGTCGAGTTCGAGCAGGACTTCACGGACGCCGTCACCATCAAGCTCGAGCAGAACTACCGCTCCACGCAGACCATCCTGGACGCCGCCAACGCGGTGATCGAGCGCAACCCGGACCGCCGCCCCAAGCGCCTGTGGACGGCCGAGGGGGAGGGCCCGGCGATCGTCGGCTACGCCGCGGAGAACGAGTCCGCCGAAGCGGAGTGGATCGCCACCACCATCGACCGGCTGCAGGACGAGGACGGGATCCGCCCGGCCGACGTCGCCGTGTTCTACCGGACCAACGCGCAGTCCCGCGCGCTCGAGGAGCGGCTGGTGACGCGCGGCATCCCGTACCGGGTCATCGGCGGCACGCGCTTCTACGACCGCAAGGAGATCAAGGACGCGCTCGCCTACCTGCGGGTGATCGTCAACCCCGACGACGACGTCAACGTGCGCCGCATCCTCAACGAGCCCAAACGGGGCATCGGGGACCGGGCCGAGGGCGCCATCGCCGCGTGGGCCGAGCGCAACCGCTCCACGTTCTCCGCGGCCCTGCGCGACGCCGAGAACGCCCCCGGCATGGCCGCCCGCTCGCTCAAGGCCGTCCGCGGCTTCGTGCAGATGATGGACGACCTCGGCCAGGTCGCCGAGTCCGCCGGCCCGGCCACCGTCCTGGAGGCCGTCCTCGAGCAGTCCGGGATGCTGGCCGCCCTCCGCGAGTCCGAGGACCTGCAGGACGAGTCCCGCGCGGACAACCTCGGCGAGCTCGTCGCCGTCGTCCGCTCCTTCGAGACGACGCACCCGGACGGCACCCTGTCCGACTTCCTCGAGCAGGTGGCGCTCGTGGCGGACGCAGACCAGCTGCCCACGGCCCCGGACGTGGAGGGCGAGGCGCTCGCCGAGCAGCAGGGCCAGGTCACGCTCATGACGCTGCACACCGCCAAGGGCCTCGAGTTCCCCGTGGTGTTCCTGACGGGCATGGAGCACGGGGTGTTCCCGCACGCCCGCTCGATGACGGACGAGAAGGAGCTCGCGGAGGAGCGTCGCCTGGCGTACGTGGGCCTGACGCGCGCCCGCCGTCGCCTGTTCCTGACGCGCGCCGAGGCACGCTCGCTGTGGGGCCAGCACCAGTTCAACCCGCCCAGCCAGTTCCTCGGGGAGATCCCGGAGACGCTCATCGACTGGGAGCGGGAGGGCACCACGCGCTCGGCCGGGTCGTTGAGCCTGACCGGCGCCGGCACCTCGCGGTACGCGGGGCGGTTCGGGGGCGGCCGGCCGGCGTGGCGGTCCCGGGACGACGACGGCGCGCGGCCCCAGCGCCTCACCCGCGGGGACGAGCCGGCGGACCTCACGGTGCCCTCCGCCGTGGTGCGCGGGAAGGCGCCGAGCCGGGTGCAGCCGCAGAAGGAGATCGTGGCGCTCAGCCCGGGCGACCGCGTCTCCCACGCGACCTTCGGCGAGGGGCGTGTGGACGCCGTCGCGGGCGCGGGGGACAAGACCGTCGCGACCGTCACCTTCGACGCCACCGGGGCGCAGAAGCGGCTGCTGCTGCGCTACGCCCCGCTGACGAAGGTCGAGGGCTGACGGGACCGGCCCGCCGACTCCCCGGTCTCTCCGGGGTGTGGACTAGAGTGAGCCGTGGAACGCCGCCGTCCGCCGCCCTGCTGTGCCCCCGTGCCCGGCCCGGCCACGGAGGGGGCGTCGACGTCGGCCGCGCCCGCAGGCGAGGCCGGCAGACCCTGTCTTCGACCAAGAAGGACACACCACCGTGGACCTGTATGAGTACCAGGCGCGCGATCTGTTCGAGGCGCACGGCGTCCCCGTGCTGGCCGGCATCGTTGCGCAGACCCCGGACGAGGCCAAGGCGGCCGCGGAGAAGATCGGCGGCGTCACCGTCGTCAAGGCGCAGGTGAAGGTCGGCGGCCGCGGCAAGGCCGGCGGCGTGAAGGTCGCCAAGACGGCCGACGAGGCCTACGAGCACGCCAAGGCCATCCTGGGGATGGACATCAAGGGCCACACCGTGCACCAGGTCATGATCGCCCAGGGCGCCGACATCGCCGAGGAGTACTACTTCTCCGTGCTGCTGGACCGCGCCAACCGCACCTACCTGGCCATGTGCTCGGTCGAGGGCGGCATGGAGATCGAGCAGCTCGCCGAGGAGCGCCCCGAGGCCCTCGCCAAGGTGCCCGTCTCCCCGCTGACCGGCATCGACGCCGAGACCGCCCAGAAGATCGTCACCGAGGCGGGCTTCCCCGAGGAGCTGCGCGCCGACGTCGCCGAGGTCATCCAGAAGCTCTGGGAGGTCTTCGAGAAGGAGGACGCCACCCTCGTCGAGGTGAACCCGCTGGTGAAGACCGGCGACGGCACGATCCTCGCCCTGGACGGCAAGGTCTCCCTCGACGACAACGCGGCGTTCCGCCACGAGGGCCACGCCGCCCTCGTCGACGAGCGCACCGAGGACCCGCTGGAGGCCAAGGCCAAGGCCAACGACCTCAACTACGTGAAGCTGGACGGCCAGGTCGGCGTGATCGGCAACGGCGCCGGCCTCGTGATGTCCACCCTCGACGTCGTCGCGTACGCCGGTGAGAACCACGGCGGCGTGAAGCCGGCCAACTTCCTGGACATCGGAGGCGGCGCCAACGCCGAGGTCATGGCCAACGGCCTCGATGTCATCCTGGGCGACGAGCAGGTCAAGTCCGTGTTCGTGAACGTCTTCGGCGGCATCACCGCGTGCGACGCCGTCGCGAACGGCATCGTCAAGGCCCTCGAGATCCTGGGCGACACCGCCACCAAGCCGCTGGTCGTGCGTCTGGACGGCAACGCCGTGGAGGAGGGCCGCCGCATCCTGCAGGAGGCGAACCACCCGCTCGTCACCCTGGCCGCCACCATGGACGAGGGCGCCGACAAGGCCGCCGAGCTCGCCCACTCCGCGAACTGACCGTTCGGAAAGACTGAGGAAACAGCTATGTCGATCTACCTGAACAAGGACTCCAAGGTCATCGTCCAGGGCATCACCGGCGGTGAGGGCACCAAGCACACCCGCCTCATGCTCAAGGCCGGCACGAACATCGTGGGCGGCGTGAACGCCCGCAAGGCCGGCACCACCGTGTCCCACGAGGACAAGGACGGCAACGCCGTCGAGCTGCCCGTCTTCGGCACCGTCAAGGAGGCCATGGAGAAGACCGGTGCGGACGTGTCCGTGGCCTTCGTGCCGCCGGCCTTCGCCAAGGACGCCGCCATCGAGGCCATCGAGGCCGAGATCCCGCTGCTCGTGGTCATCACCGAGGGCATCCCGGTGCAGGACACCGCCGAGTTCTTCGCCCTGTCCCAGTCCAAGACCGGCGAGGACGGCAAGCCGAAGACCCGCATCATCGGCCCGAACTGCCCCGGCGTCATCACCCCGGGCGAGGCCCTGGCGGGCATCACCCCGGCCACCATCACCGGCTCCGGCCCCATCGGCCTCGTGTCCAAGTCCGGCACGCTGACCTACCAGATGATGTACGAGCTGCGTGACTTCGGCTTCTCCACCGCCATCGGCATCGGCGGCGACCCGATCATCGGCACCACCCACATCGACGCCCTCGAGGCGTTCGAGGCCGACCCGGACACCCAGGCCATCGTGATGATCGGCGAGATCGGCGGCGACGCCGAGGAGCGTGCGGCCGAGTTCATCAAGGCCAACGTCACCAAGCCGGTCGTCGGCTACGTGGCCGGCTTCACCGCCCCGGAGGGCAAGACCATGGGCCACGCCGGCGCCATCGTCTCCGGCTCCGCCGGCACCGCGCAGGCCAAGAAGGAGGCCCTCGAGGCCGCGGGCGTGAAGGTCGGCAAGACCCCGTCCGAGACCGCCCAGCTCATGCGGGAGATCCTGCAGGCCCAGGCCTGATCCCGCGGTGGGGGGCGCCGATGCCGGCGCTCCGCACCGGCAGGCGGATGCACCACGGCCCCTGTCCCTCGTCCTGAGGGGCAGGGGCCGTGTGCTGTGCGGGGCGGAGCAGGCGGTGGGCGCCCGTCAGCCCACGTTCGCGCCGAAGAGCAGGCCGAGCACGTACGTCACGGCAGCGGCGCCGAAGCCGATCGCGAGCTGGCGCAGGCCCCGAGCCAGCGGTGAGGAGCCGGACAGCAGCCCGACCACACCGCCGGTGAAGAGCAGGGCCGCGCCCACCATCGCCGCCGCCAGGCCCAGGGCCCACAGCCCGGACATGCCGAAGATGTACGGCAGGATCGGGATGAGTGCGCCGGAGGCGAAGAACGCGAAGCTGGACAGGGAGGCGCTCCACGCCGAGCCGATCTCCGCGAAGGAGTCCGAGTGGTCCACCGGCCCCTGGGAGCCGTCGGGACGGGCGGAGAACTGCGGGTTGCAGTCGCACGTGAGATAGCCGAGGCGCTCGAGCGCGCGGTGCTCGGCATCCTCGGGCGTCATGCCGCGGGCCAGGTAGACGAGCTTGAGCTCGTTGTGGTCCAGGTCCAGGTGCTGGGCCGCCTCGAGGGTGATCTGGGTGGGGGAGGAGGCCTCGAGCAGCTCCCGCTGGGACCGCACCGAGACGTACTCGCCGGCCGCCATGGACAGCGCGCCCGCCAGCAGGCCGGCCACGCCGGTGAACAGCACCACGGACGGCGCCACGCCCGTCGCGCCGATGCCCATCACGAGCGCCAGGTTGGAGACCAGCCCGTCGTTCATGCCGAAGACGGCGGCGCGGAAGTTGCCGGCCAGCTGCTCGCGACCCCGGGCGGCGAGGCCGCGCACGACCTCCTCGTGGATGGCCTCGTCCGCCACCATGCCCTCGGGGGCGTCCTGGTCCTCCGCGTAGGGAGTGTCCGACTCGGCGCGCTGGGCCAGGGCCAGCACGAACACGGAGCCGAAGATCCGCGCGAGCCAGCGCAGCAGGATGCGGTGCAGGGAGGGGCGCGGCGGGTTCTCGGCGTGCTCGCCCAGGAGGGCCCGCCAGTGCTGTTCGTGGCGGCGCTCGGCCTCGGCGAGGCCGAGCAGGATGTCGCGCTCCACGCCGTCCTTGCGAGCGGCGATGTCGCGGTAGATCTGGCCCTCGGCGATCTCGTCGGCGAGGTAGCGGCGCCAGCGTCGGACCTGTTCGCGGGTCGGCTCGGGACGTGCCGCGGGCGTGGCGGTGTGGGCGGGGCTCATGGGGCTCCATCGGATGGGCGGGCGGGGACGGGCGGCGCCGTCGCGGCCGGGCGCGCCCGACCGGCCAGTCTACGCCGTCGCTACCATGGCCGCATGGACGCAGCAGAGACCCCCGACGGCCCCGAGACCGCCGCCCACGACGGCGGCCGGCCGGCCTGGCAGCACCGCCTCCTGGCGGGCGGGGAGGAGCCGGACCCCCGGTTCACGCTCGCCAACGAGCGCACGTTCCTGGCCTGGGTCCGGACGGCGCTGGCGCTGCTGGCCGGCGGGGTCGCGGTGGAGGCGTTCACCGGCGCCCTCTTCGCGCCGCCGGTCCGGGTGGTGCTGAGCACGGTGCTGCTCGTCCTGGCGGCGCTGCTCGCCCTGGGCGCGGGCGCGCGCTGGCTCCGGGTGGAGCGGGCGATGCGCCGCGGCCGTCCGCTGCCGCTGCCGCTGATCGTCCCGGTCCTCGCGGGGGGCGTCGTGCTGGCCGTCGTGGTGCTGCTGGCCGCCGTCGTCCTTCCGCGGGGCTGAGACGATGCGCCTGCATCACGACCCGGGGCTGCAGCCCGAGCGCACCGTGATGAGCTGGGGCCGCACGGTCCTGGCGCTGGGCGTCCTCAGCCTCACGTTCCTGAGGTGGTGGCCGACCGTCGGCGCGTGGGCGTTCGGGCCTGCGGTGGTGGCGGCCGTCGGCGGGGCGGCGGTGCTGGCCACGCAGCGCCGGCGCTACGTGGCGCACGCGGACGGAATCGCGCGGGAGCAGGCCCGGCCGGCCCTGGCGTCGGTGGCCTGCATGGTCGCGCTGGTGGTGGGCTTGGCGGCCCTCGGGATCACCGCCACGCTGCTGCACGCGGCATGATCCGCGGACGACGACGGCGCCCCTCACCTGCGCGGGGCGGGTGAGGGGCGCCGTCGTGCATCCGGAGGCGGACCGCTCAGCGGGCGATCATGCCGTGGGGGTCGATGACGAACTTCTCCAGGGAGCCCTGGTCGAACTCCGCATAGGCCTGCGGTGCCTCGTCCAGGCTGATCACGCGCGGGTTGACCATCTCCGTCAGGTACGGCATCCGATCCCACAGGATCGACATCATCAGCTGGCGGTTGTAGCGCATGACGGGCGCCTGGCCGCCGATGATGTGGGGCGACTTGATCCAGGCCTTGCCGAAGTCCACCGGGAAGGTGCCCTCCTGCTCGGCCTTCGTCTCCGCGATCGGGTCCGGCCCGTAGATGCCGATGATGCCCGTGGCGCCGCCCGGACGGGTGATGTCCAGGACCTGGTTCACGGCGGCGATCGGCTGCATCTCATCGGACGCGGAGCCCAGGCCGTGGGCCTCGGAGCCGACGCAGTCCACCGCGCAGTCCACCATCGGCTCGCCGAGGATGTCGCTCACGGCGTCCTGCAGGTTCTCCGTGGTGGAGAGGTCGATGGTCTCGCAGCCGTGCTTGCGCACCAGCTCCAGTCGCGAGGCGTCCTGGTCGCCCACGATGATGCACGAGGCGCCCAGCAGCCGAGCGGCGGCCGCGGCGCACCGGCCCACGGGGCCGGCACCGGCGATGTAGACGGTGGAGCCGGGCTTGGCGCCGGCCTCCACGAGGCCGTGGAACGCCGTCGGGAGGATGTCCGAGAGCACGGTCAGATCCAGGATCTTCTCCATCGCCTGCTCCTGGTCCGGGAAGCGCAGCAGCTGGAAGTCGGCGTACGGCACGAACAGGTACTCGGCCTGCCCGCCCTGGAAGCCGCCCAGATTGAAGCCGTAGGCGGCGCAGGCCTGGTCCGGGTTGGCGGTCTCGCAGATCTCGGTCCGGCCGGCGCGGCAGTTGCGGCAACGGCCGCAGGCCACGTTGAACGGCACGGAGACGAGGTCGCCCTCCTGCAGGAACTGGACGTCGCTGCCGACCTCCAGCACCTGGCCGGTCATCTCGTGACCCAGCACCATGCCCTCGGGGGCGGGGAAGGACCCGCGGTAGATGTGCAGGTCGCTGCCGCAGATGTTGGTCGCGACGATCTTGAGGATGACACCGTGCGGCGCGGCGGAGCCGTCGGGCATCTCCAGCTTGGGGAAGTCCAGCTCGTCGACGCGCACGTCCTTGATGCCGTGGAATGCCACGGCGCGGTTCTTGGTGGTCATGAGAACTGTTGCCTTTCTGTCTCCAGCGAGGCCCCAGGTGGGGCGAGAGACGGGGCGAACCCGAGGGGGAGTCCCGGTCTCAGGCTGTACGGAGACACTAGGGGCCGGGGGGAGCCCGCGGGAAGGGTCGCCCGCCGCCGCCCGCCGCACCACGTGGCCTCGGCCATCGTGCGGGCGTCGGAGGATCACAGGCCCCGGGAGCGTGGGTCAGACCTGCGCTCGGACCGCGGGGTCGACGCCGTGGCGGGAGCGCACCCGCCAGGCCTCGAGGACCGCGGGGTCGGTGGGCCGGGTCATCAGGCTGAGGAGGACGTACACGACGGCGGAGGCGGCCAGGCCGACGTAGATCGGCTCGTTCGCGAAGACGCCCTCGAAGGGCTCGGCCGCGTTCAGCTCGAGCCAGCCCATGGTGCCGAGGGTGCCCACCGTCCCGACCACCATGGACCACAGGGCCGCCGTGCCGGTGCCGCGCTTCCACACGAGGCCGCCGACGATCGCGACGAACAGGCCGCCCACGAGGATGTCGTACGCGATGGTCAGGGCCGCCACCACGTCCGGGACGACGATCGCCAGCCCCAGCACGACGGCGCCGAGCAGCAGCACCCAGCCGCGGTTCGAGGCGAGCTCCGCCGCGGTCTCCGTGGCCGCGTCCTCGGCGACGGCGCCGTCCTCGGCGGCGGTGGCCTCGCCGCGGAGGATCGGGAGGATGTCGGTGCGCATCACGGTCGAGGCCGCGATGATCGCGCCCGAGGCGGTGGACATCATGGCCGCGACGGCGGCCGCCAGGGCCACGCCGCCCACGCCCACGGGCAGCAGGTTCTGGGCGACCCACGCGAACACGTCGTCCGTGGCGGCGATGTCCGCGGTCACCGTGCGCGCCGCCATGCCGATCACGGCGCCGGCGACGCCGTACACGATGCAGTACAGCCCCGCGGTGGCGCCGCCGATCTGGGCCACGCGCGGGGAGCGGGCCGTGAACACGCGCTGCCAGACGTCCTGGCCGATCAGCAGGCCGAGGGTGTAGATCACGAAGTAGGTGACGATCGACTGCACGCCGATCCCGTCCCAGCTGAAGAACTCGGCGCCCAGGCGCTCCTGCATGGCGCTCCAGCCGCCGGCGTTGGCCAGGGAGAGGGGGAGCATGAGGGCGAACAGGCCGATGGTCATGATGAGGAACTGGGCCATGTCGGCCAGGGTGATGGACCACATGCCGCCGAGCACGGAGTAGGCCAGCACGATGCCGCCGCCCACCAGGACGGACAGCCAGCGGTCCCAGCCGAAGAGCACCACGAAGAGCGACGCGTAGGCGCCCGTGGAGGTGGCGGCGAGCATGAGCGTGTAGGCGAGCATCACGAAGGAGGAGGCGTGGGAGGCCCCGCCACGGCCGTACCGCAGGCGGAGCATCTGCGAGACGGTGTAGATCTTCAGGCGGGCCAGGATCGGGGCGAACGCCACCGACAGGATGAGGACGCCGACGCCGATGGCGGCCACGAGCCACGCGCCGGAGAGCCCGAACTCGTACCCCAGGCCGACGCCGCCCACGGTGGCGGCGCCGCCGAGCACGACGGCGGCCATGGTGCCGGTGAACAGCACCGGCCCGAGGCGGCGGCCCGCCACGAGGTAGTCCTCCGAGCTGGCGGCGCGGGCCTTGCCCCACCAGCCGAAGGCGAGCATGCCGACCAGGTAGACGGCGACGATGGTCAGGTTGAGGGTCACGGGCGGTCCTTGGAGCGAAGGGATCCGAGGCGCCGGGATGCGGTGCGCCGCGGCGGGACACAAGAGATCGTCGTGTTGCCGATCACACGATCCGGGCCTACGGTAAACACATGTTGCTTATCAGACAACATGTCGTCCAGGGTGACATCGGCGATGTCGCCTGGCCGACGTCGGGAGGAGCGCGATGAAGGCCCTCCCGCTCGAGACCGCGCCGGGCCAGGCGCTGATCGGCCGTCGGCTGCGTGCGCTGCGCGAGGCGCGGCGGCTCACCGTGGCCCAGCTGGCCGAGGCGGCCGGCGTCAGCAAGGGCTTCCTCTCCCGCCTCGAGCGGGACCTGACGAGCCCGTCCGTGAGCACGCTCGTGACCCTGTGCCAGGTGCTCGGCGCGAGCCCGGGCGACGTCCTGGACGCGCCCGAGGTGACGGTCGTGCGCCTCGCCGACGCCCCCGCGGTCAACCTCGGCGGCGAGGGCATCCGCGAGCGCCTGATCACCCCGCGCGGCAGTCGTGACCTGCAGATCCTGCGCGCTGACATCGCGCCGCGCGGCCGCGGGGAGGCGGAGCTGTACACCGTGGACTGCCGCGTGGAGGCGGTGCACGTGGTCACCGGCCGCCTCGAGCTGCGGACCACCGAGGCCGTGCACCTGTTGGAGGAGGGGGACACCGTCACCTTCCCCGGCCGCGAGCCCCACTCGTGGGCCAATCCGGACGACCGCCCCGCCGTCGTGCTGTGGACCCTCGTGGGCCACGCGTGACCCCGTCCGGCGCGCCCACACCGGACAGACCAGACCGACCAGACCGAACCGAACCGCCCAGAGAGGACATCCAGATGCTCGAGATCCCCCGCGTCGAGGACAACGGCCGCCTCGGCCCCGTGAACTCCGCCCTCGTGCCCCGCTACGGCGGCACCCCCACCTACGCGCTGCTGCCGCGCCTGGACGAGGCGGCCGCGGCCGGCGTCGCCCCGGAGATCAAGGTGGTCGGCGTACCGTTCGACGCCGGCGTCTCCTACCGCCCCGGTGCACGCTTCGGGTCCGGCCACGTGCGGCAGTCCTCGCGGCTGCTGCGCCCGTACAACCCCGCCACGGACACCTCGCCCTTCGCGCAGGCCCAGGTGGTGGACGCCGGGGACATGGCGGTGAACCCGTTCGACATCGGCGAGGCCATCGAGGCGATCCAGCAGGACGCGATGGACCTCACCGAGGACGGCTCCTCGCTCATGACCATCGGCGGCGACCACACCATCGCGCTGCCGCTGCTGCGCGCCGCCTCCGCCCGGGCGGGCGAGCCCGTTGCCCTGCTGCACTTCGACGCCCACCTGGACACGTGGGACACCTACTTCGGGGCCGAGTACACCCACGGCACGCCGTTCCGCCGCGCCGTGGAGGAGGGGATCCTGGACACCGAGGCCATCTCGCATGTGGGCACGCGCGGTCCGCTCTACGGCAAGAAGGACCTCGACGACGACCACCGCATGGGCTTCGGCATCGTCACCTCCTCGGACGTGTTCCGTCAGGGCGTGGACGAGATCGTGGACCAGCTGCGCCAGCGCATCGGGGGTCGGCCGCTCTACATCTCGGTGGACATCGACGTCCTCGACCCCGCGCACGCGCCGGGCACCGGCACCCCCGAGGCCGGCGGCATCACGAGCCGCGAGCTGCTCGAGATCCTGCGTGGGCTGCGCGGGCTCGACATCGTGGGCGCAGACCTGGTGGAGGTGGCCCCGGCCTACGACCACGCCGAGCTGACCGGCGTCGCCGCCTCCCATGTGGCCTACGACCTCATCTCCCTGATGGCCGACCGCCGCGCCACCCGCGCGGCCGCCGGTGAGGAGTCGGCCCGATGAGCGACGAGCAGACGACGACGGCGGCCCCGCGGCGCAACGGCGGCGACCTCGCCGTCGAGACGCTCCACGCCCTGGGCGCACGGACGGTCTTCGGCATCCCGGGCCAACACGCCCTCGGCCTCTTCGACGCCCTGTCCCGCTCCCCGCTGGAGTTCGTCTCGAACCGCGTGGAGAACAACGCCGCCTTCGCCGCGGACGGATACGCCCGGGCCACCGGCGAGGTCGGCGTCCTGTTCCTCTCCACCGGCCCGGGCGCCCTCACCTCACTGGCCGGCCTGCAGGAGGCGTACGCCACGGGCGTGCCGATGCTCGTGGTCGCCTCGCAGATCCCGCTGTCCGGGCTCGGCGCCCGGCGCAAGGGCATGCTGCACCAGCTGGACGACCAGAAGGCCTCGGCCCGCAACGTCACCAAGGCCCAGTTCACGGTCCACCACGCCTCGGGCATCCCGTCCGCCATCCAGGACGCGTGGGCCGAGGCCATCACCGTGCCGCAGGGGCCGGTGTGGGTCGAGATCCCGCAGGACGTGCTGCTCGGCGAGGTCATGGTGCCCCCGGTCGAGGACGCCCTGGCCGTGCCCTACGACCACCCGCCGCGCGCCGAGCTCGTGGCCGAGTCCGCACGCTGGCTGCGCGGGGCCGGGCGGGTGGCGATCGTGGCCGGCGGCGGTGTGCGCCGCTCCGGCCGGGCCGCGATGGAGAGCCTGCGGGAGGTCGCGGAGCTGCTCCAGGCACCCGTGGTCTGCTCGCCGGGCGGCAACACCGCCTTCCCGTGGGAGCACCCGCTCAGCCTCGGCGGCTGGGTGGAGGACCGCCTCGTCACAGACCTGCTCGAGGACGCGGAGGTGCTGCTCGTGGTCGGCTCCTCGCTCGGCGAGGTCACCTCGAACTACTTCACGCTCGAGCCGCGCGGCCGCCTCATCCAGGTGGACGCGGAGCCGCGCGTGCTGGAGACCAACCACCCCACGCTGGGTGTGCGCGCCGACGCCGGCCAGGCGCTCGAGGCGCTCGCCGCGGCGCTGCGCGAGTCGGGCTCGGTGGCGCAGGACGCCGCCGTCTGGCACGGCCGCACCCCGGCCGAGGTGGTCGCCGACGTCAACGCGCGCATCACCGCCCGCCTCGATGCCCAGGACCTCGGCGTGGAGCGCCGGCTCCTGGCGGACATCCGCGCCGCCGTTCCGTCGACCATGCAGACGTACTGGGACATGACCATCGCCGCCTACTGGGCGTGGAACTGCTGGGACGCGCAGGACGGCGAGTTCCACTCGGCGCAGGGTGCCGGAGGGCTCGGCTACGGGTTCCCGGCCGCGTTCGGCGGCGCGGTGGGCCTGGCCCACCAGGGACGCACCGGGATCGACGGGCGCGTGCTCGCCGTCGCCGGCGACGGCTCGGCGATGTACTCCCTCGCCGAGCTCGCGGCCGCCAGACAGCACGGCGCGGCGGTGACGTGGCTGATCATCGACGACGGCGGATACGGCATCCTGCGCGAGTACATGGAGGGCGCGTTCGGCAAGGCCACGGCCACCGAGCTCGACAGGCCGGACTTCCAGGCCCTCGCCGCCTCCTTCGGCGTGCCCGCCGAGACGGTGGGAGTGGAGGACGTGCGCGGCGCGCTCGAGCGCGCGTTCCAGGCGGACGGGCCGAACGTCGTGGTGGTGCAGACCCGCCTGGCGATGTGGGCGCCGAGCCACCTGGGGGAGGCCCCGGAGGTCTGAGACGGCCCGGCGCCGGAATCGCTGACTCGACCCTGAGAGTGTGCGCCACCTTTCCAGGTGCATGTTTCAGCAACGGAGCTGGACCGGCAGGTAGTTGAGGCGTCGACCGAGGCGCCGGCGGTCCCGCCCGTGTCGGAAACCGCCCAGGAGATGTCCTGGAACCATCCCGCCGATCTCACGAAAACGTCCGGCATCCGTTGCCATGCTGGCATCTCGACGCGACCCGCCACCTGGCGGGCGCCCCACGAGAGGAGCTCCATGGCCCCCTGGCTCCCGACCCGCTCCCGTCGTCCCTTCCCCCAGGTCACCGAGGCAGGCGAGGTCCCCGCCGTCACGCCCACCTTCGAGGGCCGGGCCTCCCACCCCCCGGCCGAGGACGTCGAGGACCAGGGCGCCGCCTTCGACGTCGGCACGCTCGTCTCCCGCCGCAACGCGCTGGGCATCTTCGGCGCGGGGGCGGGGGCCCTCGTCCTCGCCGCGTGCGGAGTCCAGGAGGGCGCCTCGTCCTCCTCCAGCTCGACGTCGGCGAGCGCCGGCTCCTCGTCACCCGCGGCCTCCTCCTCGTCGGCGGCGAGCGCCTCGCCGTCCGCCACCCTGACCGAGATGGTCACCGAGACCGCAGGCCCGTACCCGGGCGACGGCTCCAACGGCCCGGACGTGCTCGACGCGTCCGGCATCGAACGCTCCGACCTGACCACGAGCATCGACACGGGCACCGTCGCCGAGGGCGTCCCGCTGACGGTGACGATGAACGTGATCGACATGGCCAACGGCGACGCCGCGATGACCGGCGCCGCCGTGTACCTCTGGCACGCCGACGCGCAGGGCCGCTACTCGATGTACTCGGACGGCATCACGGAGGAGACCTACCTGCGCGGCGTCCAGGTGGTGGGCGACGACGGCACGGTCACCTTCACCACGGTGTGGCCCGGCTGCTACGACGGCCGGTGGCCCCATCTGCACTTCGAGGTGTTCCCCGACAAGGCGTCCATCACGGACGCGACGAACAACGTCCTCACCTCCCAGATCGCCATGCCCGAGGAGCAGTCCTCGCAGGTCTATGCCACCTCAGCCTACGACGGGTCGACGGCGAACTTCGCCAAGGTCAGCCTCGAGACGGACAACGTCTTCTCGGACGGCTACGAGACGCAGCTGCCGCAGATCACGGGCTCCGCGGAGAAGGGCTTCGCCATCACCATCGACGTCCCGATCGACACCACCACCGAGCAGGAGCAGGGCGGGATGGGCGGGCCCGGCGGTGGCCAGCCCCCGGCGGGCGGCGAGGGCGGCCAGCCCCCGGCGCAGCCCTGAGCCCGGCGGACGTGGGCTGAGCCGTCCGGCTCAGCCCACGCGTCCTGCCGGCGGCTCAGTCGGTCTGGGACTCGTTGCGCTCGGGGTGCGGGCCGAACACGAAGTGGCGGCCGGACACGCGCTGGACGTCCACGCGGACGTAGAAGTCCTTCAGCGTCGGCACCCACGGTTCGATGCCGAGGGACTCGGCCTCCGCGATCTCCGCCTCCGTGTCCAGGCGGCGCGCGGTGCCGTGCACGAGCACGGACCAGGCCTGGTCGGCCAGGATCCCGTCGGCCTGCACCACGACGCGCGGGTTCACCGTGAGCTCGGCGAGCTTCGAGCCGGGCGCGGTGCGGAAGTAGATGGCGCCGTCGTGGGCCCGCACGTTCACCGGCACGATGTCCGGCCGCCCGTCCACGGCCAGCCCGAGGCGCGCGTGGCCCACGCGGCCCAGCAGTCGCCAGACCTGGTCCTCGTCCAGCACCAGGACGGCCTCGCCGTCCGGGTGCTCGAACATCAGGTGGTCCCCGGGCTCCGCGACCGGATCGGGGCGCTGCATCGACGGGGCGTCGTCGGTGTCGTGGTGCTGCTGGGTCATCGGGGCCTCCTGGCATGCCGGGACGGGCGCCGTCGGGCGCGGCGCTGAGATCGGGCTCACATCCACTCTATACATGGTCGGTCGCCCGCGAGGCGACGATGTCACCCAGCACCGCCGCCGTCGTCGGCGCCTCGCGGCCCGGGGCGACGGCGAGCGCGAACGGGCACGTGTGGGCGCGCGGGCCGTCGTCGACGAGCCGGCCCGACGACGGCGCGGCCGGGTCCGGCGTGAGCCACCTGCCCCCGGCGCGGCGCAGGATCAGCTGCCCCGCCGCGACGTCCCAGGGCTTGGTGTCCACGTACAGCGCGGCGTCGGCCCAGCCCGCCGCCGTGTGGGCGAGCTCGAGGGCGCCGGAGACGGTGCGGCGCACGGTCGCGTGGGCGGTCACGAGCCGCCCGAAGCGGCGCAGCGCGTCCTCGCCCTCGCGCGCGAGCGCCTCGCCCGCCGGATAGGAGGTCACGAGGTTCTGGGCGCGCTCGCCGCCGGCCGGCGCCGGCCGGCCGACCTCGGCCAGCGGGCGCTCCGGCCCGTCGCCGCGGGTGAGGTAGGCGCCGTCCGCGTCGGCGGAGAACGCCAGCCGGCCCACGGGGTCCAGCACGACGCCGGCCACCACCTCGCCGTCGACCTCGGCGGCCAGGGACACCGAGAACATCGCGAAGCCGTGTGTGAAGTTGGAGGTGCCGTCGATGGGGTCGACGATCCAGGTCAGCCGGGCGGCCTCACCGGTGCCGGCCTGCGCCCCGAGCTCCTCGCCGAGCACGCCGGAGCCGGGGACCGCCGTCGTGAGCGCGGCGACGAGCCGGGCCTCGGTGTGTCGGTCGTGCACGGTGACGAGGTCGTGGTGCGTGGTCTTGGCCTCGGGCCCGATGGCGGTGGGGGAGCGGAAGGCGGCGGCGAGGTCGCCGACGACCGCGCGGGCGGCGTCGAGGGCGATCGCGCGCAGCTCGGCGGGGCGGGGCAGGGCGGGGCTCATGCCCCGAGCCTAGGCGGGGGCCCGGACACGTCGGACCGCACGCGAGACAATGGGGCCGACCCCCCCCGAGCAGAGGAGCCGCCATGACCGAGCACCCCCTCCCGACCCCCGACGACGACGCCACCCTCACCGGCCCGCAGACCCCCACGCCCCAGCGCGTGGCCGCCGTGCGTGCGCTGCGCGAGCTGCTCGCCGCCGGCTACGGCACCGAGGCCCGGCCGATCGCCTCCTACGGCGCCCCCGCGCCCGGCACCCTCGGCGGCGTCTACCCGGACTACGACGACCGCGTGTTCCCCGGCCTCGTGGCCGCGCAGGAGCTGGCGGGCATCGACGTCGACTACCTGCGGAACGTGGACCGGGTGAGCGAGGCCGGCATCGCCGAGGCGTCCCTGGCCGACCTCGGCACGCTGTTCACCTACCTGGTGCGCGGCGAGCGGTTCGCGGACGGGCACGTGGCCGCCGCGATCGAGAACGGCAAGGTCGGCCGCATGCTGGACCGCCTGACCGCGCTGGTCCCCGAGATCCGCTGAGAGCGCGCGGTGCGGAATACTGGGCGCATGCCCGCAGCCTCCGACGCCCCCACGCCCGCGCCCCGGCGCGGCCGCCTGGCCCCTTCCGGTGACCCCACTCCCGTGGAGAACGTCGCCACGCACCTGCAGGAGGGGTGGAACCGTTGGCACCGCGCCCGCGCGCTGCGTGTCGGCAACGTGCCGACGGTCATGGCGTTCACGGGCTACGGCAGCACCAGCTGGGTGCGGATCCTCTCCCGTGTGGTGATCGCCTCCGACGAGGAGTTCATGAACGGCCGTCGGCTGTCGAAGGTGGTGGCGGACGGCGTGCGCGGCTGGCGCAACTTCGTGGCCCCGCCCATGGCCTACGCCGAGGTGGAGGTGCAGGTGGGGGACCTGCGCACCACGGTGCGCACGGACCGGATGGGCGTCGTCGACGTCGTGCTGGACGTCGAGCTGGAGCCCGGCTGGCAGACCGCCACCCTCCACGTCGGCGACCAGGGGGAGCACGCCGTCATGGACCTGTACATCTGTGAGCCGGGCGCGCGGATCGGCCTGGTCTCGGACATCGACGACACCGTGGTGGTCACCTCGCTGCCCCGCCCCCTGCTGGCGGCCTGGAACTCGTTCGTGATCGACGAGCACGCCCGCACGCCCACCCCGGGGATCGCCGTGCTGCTGCGCCGGATCGCCGAGCTCGAGCCGAAGGCCCCCGTGCTGTACCTGTCCACGGGGGCGTGGAACGTGGCGCAGACCCTCACCCGCTTCCTGGGCCGCAACCTCTACCCGCTCGGCGCTCTGCTGCTGACCAGCTGGGGGCCCACGAGGGACCGCTGGTTCCGCTCCGGTCAGGAGCACAAGAGGGTCCAGCTCGAGCGCCTCGCCGAGCAGTTCCCGGACATCCAGTGGATCCTGGTGGGCGACGACGGCCAGCACGACCCCGAGATCTACGCCGAGTTCGCGCAGCGCCACCCCGACCGGGTCAAGGCGATCGTCATCCGGCAGCTGACCCCCTCGCAGGCGCTGCTCGCGGGCGGCCGGGCGGAGGACACCCGCCATTCCACCCCGGGCATCCCGTGGTGCTACGGCCCGGACGGGGCCACGCTGTCCAATCAGCTCGAGGACCTGGGCATCCTGCCCGTCGAGTTCGTGGACGTGCAGCCCGAGGCCTGGCGCGAGGACATCCTCGGCGACGACGAGGCGCCGGCGACCCTCGACGCCCCGGGGCAGCGCGACGGCCGGCCCGCGGACGAGGAGGCCGCCCGATGACCGCCTCGCGCTCCGTCGAGGTCCGCATCCCGCTGCGCTGGGCGGACATGGACGCCTACGGCCACGTGAACAACATCGCCGTGGTGCAGCTGCTGGAGGAGGCCCGCGTGGCGGCCTTCGGCGTGCCCGCGAACACCGGCGCCGGTGGCGGGCAGGCCCCGCCGATCGACCTGCTCGAGGGGGTGGCCCCCGGTGTGCGGACGTTCATCTCCGAGCACACCGTGAAGTACCGGGCCCAGATGCCCTACCGCCCCGTGCCGCTGCGCGTGGTGGTGAGCGTGGACGCCGTGAAGGCCGCCTCGGTGCACGTGGGCTACGCCCTGCACGACGGCGTCGACGACACCCTCTGCGCCACCGCGACGTCCGTCATGGTGTTCGTCGACGGGCAGACGGGCCGCCCCGTGCGCATCAGCCCCGAGCAGCGGGCGGCGCTGGCCGGCTGAGGTGGGCCGAGGTGGGCTGCTGACTGCCCGGCAGCCGCCCAGCGACATCACCGCCGTGCAGCACGGCTGCGATGTCGCAGAGCGGAGGTCGACCGCTCGGGCTCGCCGAGTCGGGACCGGGCCCGTGGGACGGCCGTGGATCAGACCGAGCGGGGGACGCCCGCGGCGGTGAGGATCCGCGCCAGCCGGTCCGGCCGCAGGAGGTCTCCCCACGTCCAATGCGCACCCGCCCGGGTGACCAGCTGCAGGGCCACCTCCCGTTCCTTCTCCCGGCGGATGCTGGCGCGGCGGGCCGTGTCGTCACCGTCGAAGAACGACAGGTCGTACTTGCCCAGCCCGTCGAACTCCCCGTACACCCGCACCTGCTCCCACCAGAAGTCCGTGCGGGCCACCTCGCGTCCGTTCGCATCCCGGTGGCGATGCTGCAGCGCCGTGGGCGGGACGAAGCCGAGCTCGTGGATGATGGCCCGGCTGTAGGACTCGCCGGCGGATTCCGCCCGCGCGTCCGCGAAGTGCCAGGCCCGCTCGAATCGGCGGAGGGCGGCCGCCGATCCGAGTCGGCTCTCCGCCTGCCTCGCCCAGCGTGCGGCCTCCTCGGGCCGGGCTCGGACGAGCGCGTCCAGCGGGGCCACGGCGTCGCGGAACGGGGTGGCCGCTCCGAGGACCAGCAGCACCGTGGGCAGCGGATCCGCCAGGACGGTTCCCAGGCTCTGCCCGTCCGACAGGACGGCCTCGACCGGCTGAGGCGCGGCGGGGGCCGCCTCCGGCAGCCCCCACCGGGGTCGGCGGCGCGGCGGGACGGGAAGCCGGCGGTCGTGGGCCACCAGGGAGGGGGCGAGGGGACGGCGGGTCAGCGGACCGCAGCCGTGATGCCCGGGCGAGGGGGCGCGCAGCTCGAGCGCGGGCGGCTCGACGGCCGGCCCCAGACCGTGCAACCGGGCCGCGGTCAGGCCCGTGAACACCGTCGCGGGGCGGGCGATCGAGAGGGCGACGGCGGACACGACCGCCCTGTCGCACGGACGCAGCGCGGCCCAGTCGCTGACGCTGATGTAGACGCGCGGGCAGAGCCGCACGAGGACCCCGCGGGTCCAGGCGCGTTCGAGACGGCGCCGCGCCGCCCCGTCGTGAGGGTCCGCCGCGCTGAGCAGGGGCCCGCGTCCCGGGAGCAGCGTACGCGAGTGGTCGGAGAGCGGGGTCATGCGGCCCAGTGTCGTGGGCCCGTCCGGGGCGCGAGGGGTCGGCCGCGCCGGCGGTGGAGGGCACCCGACGTCGGGGAGCCTGTGCAGGAGTCGGGTGCCCTCGAGCGACCGCCGCCCTGCGACATCACCGCGCGTCAGAACGGCGGTGATGTCGCAGGGCGGCGGAGGGTCACGGAAGGGGCAGGGCGGGGACTCAGACCACGCCCTGGGCGATCATCGCGTCGGCGACCTTGATGAACCCGGCGATGTTCGCCCCCGCCACGTAGTTGCCGGGCGTGCCGTACTCCTCGGCGGTCTCCACACAGCGGTCGTGGATGTCGCGCATGATCTGCTCGAGCCGGTCGTGGGTGTAGTCGAAGTTCCACGAGTCCCGCGAGGCGTTCTGCTGCATCTCCAGCGCCGACGTCGCCACGCCGCCCGCGTTGGCGGCCTTGCCCGGGCCGAACAGCGTCCCGGAGTCGACGAACAGGTGGGAGGCCGCCTCGGTGCAGGGCATGTTCGCGCCCTCGGCCACGGCCTTCACCCCGTTCTTCAGCAGGGTCCGCGCGGCGGACTCGTCGAGCTCGTTCTGGGTGGCACACGGCAGGGCCACGGTGCCCTCGACGTCCCACACGCTGCCGCCGGTCACGTAGCGGGACCGCCCGCCGCGGCGCTCGGCGTACTCGGAGATGCGGGCACGCTCGACCTCCTTGATCTGCTTGAGCAGGTCCAGGTCGAGGCCGTCCGGGTCCACGATGTAGCCCGAGGAGTCGGACGCGGTGAGCACGGTGGCCCCGAGCGCGGCGGCCTTCTCCGCGGCGTAGATGGCCACGTTGCCGGAGCCGGAGATCAGCACCTGCTGACCGTCCATGGATTCGCCGCGCGTGCGCAGCATGGAGTCGACGAACATCACGGCGCCGTAGCCGGTGGCCTCAGTGCGGACCAGCGAGCCGCCCCACGTCAGGCCCTTGCCGGTGAGGGCGCCGGCCTCGAAGCGGTTGGTCAGTCGCTTGTACTGGCCGAACATGTAGCCGATCTCGCGGGCGCCCACGCCGATGTCACCGGCCGGCACGTCCGTGTGCTCACCGATGTGGCGATGCAGCTCCGTCATGAAGGACTGGCAGAACCGCATGATCTCGCGGTCGGACTTGCCGGCGGGGTCGAAGTCCGAGCCGCCCTTGCCGCCGCCGATCGGCATGCCGGTGAGCGAGTTCTTGAAGATCTGCTCGAAGCCCAGGAACTTGACGATCCCGAGGTACACGGAGGGGTGGAAGCGCAGCCCGCCCTTGTACGGGCCGAGCGCCGAGTTGAACTCCACGCGGAACCCGCGGTTGACCTGCACGACGCCGGCGTCGTCGATCCACGGGACGCGGAAGATGATCTGGCGCTCCGGCTCGCAGAGGCGGTGCATGACCCCGGCCTCGACGTACTGGGGGTGGCGCTGCACCACCGGCCCCAGCGCCTCGAACACCTCGGACACCGCCTGGTGGAACTCGGCCTCGCCGGGGTTGCGCGCGAACACTTCGTCGCGCAGGGTCTCCAGAGACTCATTCATGGTGTCCTCCTCGGACGTCGGGGTAGAGACGCCCCGCGGTGCCCCCGCCGTGGCGCGCCGCGGTCGGAGGAGGCCGCGGTGCCTGACGCCCATCCTGACAGGGAGTGCGCTCTGTTGCCGAAATGAGACGCGGGCCACCCCGGGCCCCGCGTTCGGCTCAGCGCGGCGGCGCCGCCTCGGTGTCGATGCTGGCCTGCTGGCTCTCGCTGTAGCGCGGGCCCGCCACGGTCGCGTCGTTGACGAGGTCGTCCAGCCGGGCGACGTCGGCCGGGGTCAGCCGCACCTCGTGCGCGCCCCGGTCCTCGAGCCAGTGCTCCCACGAGGTGGTGCCCGGGATCGCCAGGACGTCCTTGCCCTGGGCCAGGACCCAGGCGACGGCGAGCCCCGCCGTGCTCGTCCCGAGCCGGACGGCCTCGGCCGAGAGCGCCTCGCGCAGCGTCAGGTTGGCCTCGTAGTGGCCCTCGGCGAAGCGGGGCAGCCGGTGCCGCAGATCTCCCGCGTCCAGCCCGCCCAGCCGCGGCGGCGCGTCCGTGAGCAGGCCGCGGCTGACGGGGGAGAAGGCCACGAAGGCGGT
Source organism: Micrococcus sp. CS26 (assembly GCF_055522295.1). NCBI lineage: Bacteria > Bacillati > Actinomycetota > Actinomycetes > Micrococcales > Micrococcaceae > Micrococcus > Micrococcus sp. CS26. The sequence continues at coordinate 16,232 of NZ_JBVFVY010000013.1, read as the reverse complement.
CCCATGGCGGCGGCACGCCTCGAGCACGCCCCACTCGGGGTTGCGGGTGGCGAGGGAGTACTCGGACTGCACGGCCGCGATCGGGTGGACGGCCACGGCCCGGGTCAGGGTGACGGCCGAGACCTCGGACAGGCCGATCGCCCCGATCTTGCCCTCCGTGACGGCCTCTGCGAGCGCCCCCACGGACTCCTCGACGGGGACCTCCGGGTCCAGCCGGTGCAGGTAGTACAGGTCGATCCGGTCCTGGCCGAGCCGGCTCAGGGAGGCGTCCACGTGCGCGCGCAGCGTCTCCGGGCGGCCGTCGATCCGCCGCTGCCCGTCCCGCACGAGCCCGCCCTTGGAGGCGAGCAGCACGCGCTCGCGGACGTCCGACCCCGCCCGGGCGAGCGCGCGCCCCACGAGCTCCTCGCTGCGGCCGCCGCCGTAGAGGGTGGCGGTGTCCAGGTGGTCGGTGCCGTCCTCCAGCACGCGGGTGAGCAGGTCGACGGCGGCGTCGTCGTCGAGGAATCCGGAGTAGCCGTGCACGATGTTCATGCACCCGAGGCCGACGGGGTGCACGTCCTTGCCGGCGAGGCGGCGGGGCGCGGCGGGATCGGGCAGGGGGCCGGGCTCGGCGGGTCGGGGGTGCGGGGTGGCGTCCATGCCCGCCACCCTAGCCACGGCTCCGGACGCGAGACCCGGACCGCCGGGCGCCCGCCCGGCGTCCGGCCCGGGGTTCAGCCGAACACGCGCGCGGCCAGCAGCGACGGCGCCGTCAGCAGCCGGCGGGCCAGCTCCACGCGGCGGCGCTCCTGCACCGCGATCGCCTTCTCGTAGTAGCCCACGAGCTGCTCGCACAGCACCGGCCAGGTCCGGCCCTGCACCGACGCCCACGCCGCGTCGGCGAACGCGGCCCGCTTGACGTCGTCGTACACGAGGTCCGCGACGTGGCGGCGCAGCTCGTCCAGCTCGCCGGGCGGGTAGAGCCAGCCGGTGCGGGAGGCGTCCACGATGTCGAGGGGGCCGCCGCGGCCGACGGCGACGACGGGCACGCCCGAGGCCATCGCCTCCTGCAGCGTCTGGCCGAAGGTGTCGGACTCGCCGGGGTGCACGAACAGGTCCAGGCTGGCCACGTGGCGCGCGAGGTCCTCGCCCCCCTGGAAGCCGGCGAAGTGCGCGCCGGGCAGCTCCCGCTCGAGCTGTTCGCGCAGCGGCCCGGAGCCGATGACCACGAGGCGGGTGCCCGGCAGGTCCGAGAGCACCCGCAGGTCCCCGACCTGCTTCTCGTGCGCCAGCCGCCCCACGAAGCCCACGAGCTTCTCGCCGTTCGGGGCGAGCTCGGCGCGCAGCGCCTCGTCCCGCTTGGCGGGATGGAATCGGCGGGAGTCGACGCCGCGGCCCCACAGGTGCACGCGTCGCACCCCCTGGCGGTGCAGCTGCCGGACGGTGAACGACGACGGCGCGAGCGTCAGCGTGGCCATGTTGTGCAGGCGCGCCACGTGGCTCCACAGGACGTCCTCCAGCCACGGGGCGCCGTACCGGGCCGCGTAGCCGGGGACCTCGGTCTGGTAGACGGCCACGGAGGGGATGCCGAGCTCCTCGGCCGCCTGCACCGCGCGCCAGCCCAGCACGAAGGGGGAGGCGATGTGCACCACGTCCGGGGCGAAGTCGGCGAGCATGCCGCGCAGCCGGCCCACCGTGCCGGCGGCCACCCGCACGGAGGTGTACCCGGTCAGGGGCACGGAGGGCAGGGTGCGCACGGGGAAGCCCTCGACCTCGCGGGGGGCCTCACCGGCGCCCGCGCGTTGGGTCCACCCGGCGGACCACGAGGCGGCCGGGGCGACCACCATCGCCTCGTCGCCCCGTTCCCGCAGGTGCCGCAGCACCTGGAGGATGGAGTTGGTGACCCCGTTCATGTGGGGCAGGAACGATTCGGCGACCACGACGACACGCACGTGGCCGACGCTAAGGACCCCGGACCACGGCCGGGACACCCGCCGACGACGGCCCGGTGACCCCGCGGTGAACTCTCGGGGCGCGTGACGGTCGTCGCACCGGCCCGCGCGGCCCGCCCCCGTCCAGGCGCCGCCCGGAGTCGGGTGGCACCATGGACGGGTGAGTTCCCGCCCCGCTGCGCCCCGTCTGCTGCGCCCCGTCCCCCTGCCGCTGTGGCTGCAGGGGGTGGTCGAGGCGCTCGTCACGGCGATGATCAGCCTGCTGGCGGTCATGGTCCCCACCCTCGCGGTGTGGGCCACGGGCGGGTTCGAGCGGCCGACCATCGAGGGTGCCGTCCAGGTGGGCGGCGTCCTGTGGCTGGCCCTGCACGCGGTGCCCGTCACCGTGGCCACGGCCATGCCCACCGCGCCGGATCACCTCATCACCGGCACGGCGTGGCTCGTGCCGTGGGGCCTGACCCTGGTCCCGCTCGCGCTGTCGTGGCGGGCCGGCCGGCGCCTGGCCCGCGCGTCCTACCGGGACCAGGCGTGGCAGGCCTTCGTGGGCGCGGTGGGGGCCTACGCCCTGGTGGGGCTGGCCGTGGCGTTCCTGCCCGGCACGGACGAGCTGACGGTCCACCCCGCCCCGGCGGCGCTGCTGCCCGCCCTGCTCTTCGGCGTCGCCGCCCTCGCGGGGGCCCGGCGCGAGGCGGGCACCTGGGCCCACCTGATCGGCCTGGACCTCACGGAGCGGATCTCGCGGCGCTCGCAGTACGAACGCTGGGCCGGTTCGTACGCCTGGTCCGTGGTGCGCGCCGCGGTCCTCGCCGTGCTCGCCCTGACGGGCCTGAACGCGCTGCTCGTGGCGGGGCGGCTGGCCGTCGAGTGGACCGCCGTCGTCACCGTGGCCGAGGCGATCGGGGGCGGTCCGCTGGGCGGCCTGCTCCTGGCGCTGCTGCAGATCGGCTGGCTGCCCACGTTCACCGCGTGGTCGATCGCGTGGACGGCGGGCCCGGGGTTCTCCGTGGGCGCGGACAGCCTCTACTCCGTGTTCGGCGCGACGCCGGCCACCGCGCCCGCCCTCCCGGCGCTGGGTGCGCTGCCCGGGACGTGGTCGCCGTGGCAGCTGCTCCTGCTGGCCGTGCCGATCGGCGCCGGCGCCGTGGCCGGCGTGTGGCTGCTGCGGGAGGGGGAGAACCACCTCGACGACTGGCTGCACACCCGCCACGGCAGCCGCGCGGTGTCCTTGACACTGTCCACGCTGGCCCTGGCCGTGCTCACCGGACTGCTCACGGGGCTGCTGCTGCTCGTGCCGCTGGCCCTCACCTCCGGGACGCTCGGGCTCGGCACGCTGACGGACATCGGCTCCCACGTCTGGGCGGTGTGCGCCGCCGTCGCCGGGTGGGTCGCGCTGGGCTGCGCGGCCGGCTACCTCACCGCCCTGGCCGTGGCCGGGCACCGGGACGGGACGACGACGGTGCCGCGGTCCGGCGACCGCGCCTCGGGCCCGCGCGACCGGCCGTCCCCGCGCCGGGCGCGGGACTGACGCCCGCGGCTCAGGGCCGCAGCTGGGGCACCCCCGTGCGCTCCTCCACCTGACGGGTGAACTCGTCCGCGCACGCCTGCTGTGCCCGCACGGTGAGCGCGGAGGCGCTGCACTGCTCGAGCTGGACCGTCGCGTCCCACGCGAGCAGCGGCAGCGCCGCCGTCGTCATGCCCATCAGCGCCATCGCCATGCCGGCGGACGCCACCGCGCGGGGCAGCCCCGAGCGCTCGGCGCCGCGGCTCGTGACCCACACGCGCACGCCGAGCACGAGGGCGACCAGCCCCAGCGCGAGGGCGATCAGCTTCCACGGCAGCACGAGGGAGAAGGAGAGCACCATCCCCAGCAGCGCCACGGACTGCCACAGCAGGGCACGACCGGTGCGGACGCGGCCGGGGTCCGGGGCGCCCTGCGGCGGGCGGGGCGGGGAGGAGGGAACGGGGGCGGACACCCCCTCACCCTACGATGGGCGCATGCGCATCGTTGCCCTCGTCTCCGGTTCCGGCACCAACCTGCAGGCCGTCCTCGACGCCGTCGCCTCCGGCGCCCTGGACGTGGAGATCGCCGCGGTGGGCGCCGACGTCGCCGACGCCGGCGGCCTGGAGCGCGCCCGCGCCCACGGGATCGAGACGTTCGTGGTGTCACCGAAGGACCACGCGGACCGGCGCGCGTGGGACGAGGCGCTCGCGGACGCCGTCGCCGCCTACGCGCCGGACTGGGTGGTGTGCTCCGGGTTCATGCGGATCCTGGGCGCCCCGCTGCTCGAGCGGTTCGAGGGCCGCATCCTCAACACCCACCCGGCCCTGCTGCCGTCCTTCCCGGGGGCCCACGGCGTCCGGGACGCGCTGGCGCACGGGGTGAAGGTCACCGGCTGCACCGTGCACGTGGTGGACGCGGGCGTGGACACCGGCCCGATCCTCGCGCAGGCCGCGGTGCCCGTGCTGGACACGGACACCGAGGCCGAGCTGCACGAGCGCATCAAGGTCCAGGAGCGGGCCCTGCTGCTGCGCGTGCTCGGCGAGCTCAGTCGGCGCTGACCTCGAGGGCGCGGCCGCGGGTCTCCGGGGCCAGCGCCAGCATCGCCGCGCAGGCCAGGACCACGAGCCCGCCGGTGACGGCGAACGCCCCCGGCAGCCCGAGGGCGGGGACCAGCGTGCCCACGAAGAGCAGCGGGCCCAGGCCCGCGCCCACCCGCGAGGCCGCCGACGCCCAGCCGAAGCCGGAGGCGCGCAGCGTCGTCGGGTACAGCTCGGAGACGTACGTGTAGAGCACCGGGATCGCGACCTGCACCACGAAGCCGAACGTCAGCACGAGCGGCAGCACCGCAGCGGGCACGTCCAGCACGCTCGCCAGCCAGACGGTCAGGGCGCTCGCGACGACGGCGCTGACGGCCAGCAGCCAGCGGCGGCCGGTGACCTCGATCAGCGCGGTGGCCACGACCACGCCGAGCAGGCCGGCCGCGGCCATGCCGGAGGTCATGATGAAGGCGCGGCCCTCCGCGTAGCCGGCGTCGATGAGGAACGTCGGCAGCCACTGCAGCGCGATGTAGTAGACGAGCATGATGGCCACGAACAGGGCCCAGGCGACCGCGGTGATGCGCGGGGAGAACCGCCAGACCGCGGCGAGCTGCGCGCCGACGCCGCCGGAGCGGGCCGGCTCGGCCGGGGGCATCGTGTAGGGCCGGCGAGGCGCGCCGGTGGCCGCCACCATGCGGTCGATGACGGCGCGGGCCTGTGTCTCGCGGCCCCGGCTCATCAGGAACAGCGGGGACTCGGGGATGCCCAGGCGCACGACGAACACGAGCAGGGCCGGCAGGACCATGGCCATCAGGGGCAGGCGCCAGTCGCCCCACGTGCCCACGAGCCAGGCGGAGACGAGGCCGCACAGCGCGGCACCGACGGGCCACCAGCCGTCCATCGCGGCCAGGACGCGACCGCGCAGCCGGCGCGGGGTGAACTCGCCCACGAGCGCGTAGTCCACGGGGATCGTTCCGCCCAGGCCCATGCCGGCCACGAACCGGAACAGCGCGAACCACAGCAGGGAGTCCGTCAGCGCGCCCGCGATCGTGAACACGGAGAAGATCGCCAGCGTCCACGCGAACGCCGCCTTGCGGCCGATGCGGTCCGCGATGGTGCCCCACAGGAACGCGCCCACGGCCATGCCGATGAGGTTGGCGGTGCCGATCCACGCGGCGTCGGCCTTGTCCAGGGCCCACTCCTCGCGCAGCAGCGGGATCATCACGCCGTTGAGCGTGACGTCCCACGCGTCGAACATGAAGCCCAGGCCGCCGATCAGGAAGATGCGGCCCTGGACGGACCAGCGCCACGGCAGCTCCTGGACGACCGCCTCACCGGTGGGCAGGGTGGCGTCGGGGGCGACGACGTCGGACGTGGGCCCGGGGTGCGCGCCGTCGGCGCTGGGGTGGGGTGGGGTGGCGGAGGACATGGTCGGCTCCCGTTCGTCGGGTGGAGTGGGGGCGGTCCGTCACGCGGACGCCTGGGCCATTATGCGGCCCGGCCTATGCTGGGGGACGCACCCGGACCCCCTCGAAGGAGCGCCCCCTCGTGACCTCTGCCCAGTCAATCCCCACCGTCCTGGACACGGTGCCCCTGAAGCGGGCCCTGATCTCCGTGTACGACAAGACCGGACTCGAGGAGCTCGCCACCGGGCTCCACGCCGCGGGCGTGCAGATCGTCTCGACCGGCTCCACCGCCCAGCGCATCGCCGCCGCCGGCGTGCCCGTCACCGAGGTCGCCGAGGTCACCGGGTTCCAGGAGTGCCTGGACGGCCGCGTGAAGACGCTGCACCCGCGCGTGCACGCGGGCATCCTGGCCGACCGTCGTCGTGAGGACCACGTGACCCAGCTGCGCGAGCTCGAGGTGGAGCCGTTCGACCTCGTCGTCGTGAACCTCTACCCGTTCGTGGACACCGTGAACTCGGGCGCCGCGGAGGACGCCGTCGTCGAGCAGATCGACATCGGCGGGCCGTCCATGGTGCGCGCGGCCGCGAAGAACCACGCGTCCGTGGCGATCGTCGTGGACCCGGCCCGCTACGGAGAGGTCGTCCAGGCCGCGCAGTCCGGCGGCTTCGACCTGCACGCCCGCCGGCGCCTGGCCGCCCTGGCCTTCGCCCACACCGCGGCGTACGACAACGCCGTGGCCGCCTGGACCGCCGCCCACTTCGGCGAGGACACGCACGCCGACGAGATCCCCGTGTTCCCGCCCTACGCCGGCTTCTCCCTCGAGCGCGCGCAGATCCTGCGCTACGGCGAGAACCCGCACCAGCCCGCGGCGCTGTACCTGGACTCCTCGGCGGCCCCCGGCATCGCGCAGGCCGAGCTGCTGCACGGCAAGCCGATGAGCTACAACAACTACGTGGACGCCGATGCCGCGGTGCGCGCCGCCTTCGACCACCCGGTCCCGGCCGTGGCGATCGTCAAGCACGCCAACCCGTGCGGCGTGGCCGTCACGGACGAGGGCACGGACATCGCGCAGGCGCACGCCAAGGCCCACGCGTGCGACCCGGTCTCCGCGTTCGGAGGCGTGATCGCGGCCAACCGCCCCGTCACCGCCGCCATGGCCGCCCAGGTGAAGGACGTGTTCACGGAGGTCGTCGTGGCCCCGGCGTTCGAGTCCGAGGCCCTGGAGATCCTCTCCGCCAAGAAGAACCTGCGCCTGCTGAGCCTGCCCGAGGGCTTCCTGCGGGACGCCGTGGAGGCCAAGCAGGTCTCCGGCGGCATGCTGCTGCAGATTGCGGACGCGGTGGACGCGGACGGCGACGACCCGGCCACCTGGACCCTCGCCGCCGGTCCCGCCGCCGACGACGCCGTCCTGGCCGACCTGGCGTTCGCGTGGCGTGCCGTGCGCGCGGCCAAGTCCAACGCCGTGCTGCTGGCCCACGACGGCGCCACGGTGGGCGTGGGCATGGGCCAGGTCAACCGCCTCGACTCCTGCCGCCTGGCCGTCGAGCGCGCCAACACCCTGGGCGCCGCGCAGACCGGCGGGCAGGACGTGAGCAGCGCCGGCGGCGCGGAGAACGTCTCCGGGGAGGGCGCCCCCGAGCGGGCCCGCGGCTCCGTGGCCGCCTCGGACGCGTTCTTCCCGTTCGCGGACGGGCTGCAGATCCTCATCGACGCCGGCGTGAAGGCCGTCGTCCAGCCGGGCGGCTCCGTCCGGGACGAGGAGGTCGTGGCCGCGGCCGAGGCCGCCGGCGTGACCCTGTACCTGACCGGGGCGCGCCACTTCTTCCACGGCTGAGCGCGGCGCGCCGCTGCCGGACGGGGGCCCGGACCGGGCCCCCGCGACCCCCAGGAGGTGACGAGGCGATGACCCGCCGCGAGGTTGAGAGCGTCGAGGACCGCATCCGCGAGCACCTGCGCAGGGACGACCTCGACAGCGCGGTCGAGCTGCTGCGCGCGCTGTCTCCGGGCGACGCGCTCGAACTGCTCGACCGCTCCGAGCCGCGCATGGTCCCCGTGCTGTTCCGGCTCCTGGACAAGTCGACGGCGGTCCACGTCTTCGCGGCGATGGAGACGGGCCAGCAGTCCGACCTGGTGCGCCAGCTCCAGGACGGTCAGGTCCAGGACCTCTTCGCCGAGCTGCGGGTCTCGGGCCAGGCCCGGCTGCTCGACGAGATGCCGGCCACCGTGGCCCGGAAGATGCTCGCCGGGCTCGACGCCGAGGCGCGCGGCGAGGTCGGTCGGCTCCTGGGCTACCCGGCGGACTCGGTGGGCCGCCGGCTGCGCATGGCGCCGGTGCGTCTGCGCGAGGACTGGACCGTGGCCGTGGCCCTGGAGAACCTCCGGGACCACGGCGGCCGGGAGCAGGCCGCCATCGTCTCCGTGCCGGTGGTGAGCCCGCAGGCGCGCCTGACCGGCGTCGTGGACGTCTCCGTCCTGGTCACGCAGCCGCTCGACGCGCGGGTCTCGGAGATCATGCGGGAACCGGTGTCCGCGGTCGCCACCGAGGACGCCGAGGAGGTGGCCCGGCTCTGTGCGGACCGCCGCCTGTGGACGGTCCCCGTGACGGACTCGGAGGGGCGCCTGATCGGCGTGTTCACCGTGGCCGACGCCCTCGAGGTCCTCGACGAGGAGTCGACGGAGGACGCGGCGCGCGCCGGTGGTGTGGAGCCCCTCGGCCGGCCCTATTTGGCGACCTCCGTGCTGGCGCTGATGCGCTCGCGCATCACGTGGCTGCTCGTGCTCGCGGTCGGCGCCACCCTCACCGTGCAGGTGCTCGGCGTCTTCGAGGACACGCTCGAGGAGATGGTCGTCCTCTCCCTGTTCATCCCGCTGATCATCGGCACCGGCGGCAACACGGGCAACCAGGCGGCCACCACGGTCACCCGGGCGCTCGCCCTCGACGACGTCCGGCCCCGCGACGCGCCGCGCGTGATGTTCCGCGAGCTGCGTGTCGGCATGGCCCTGGGCGGGTGCATCGGCCTGCTGGGCCTCGTGATCGCCGGGCTCGTGTTCTCGTGGCCCGTCGGTCTCGTGATCGGGGCGACGCTGTTCACCGTGTGCTCCTTCGCCGCCACCGTCGGCGGTCTCATGCCGTTGGCGGCCCGCACGATCGGCGCCGACCCCGCCGTGTTCTCGAACCCGTTCATCTCGACGCTCGTGGACGCCCTCGGCCTGGTCGTCTACTTCTTCATCGCCCAGGCCGTGCTCGGCATCTGAGCCGGCCACGACCCACGACGCCGTCGTCGGAGGGCGCCCCCTCCGACCCGACGTCCCCCCTGGTACCCGGGCGATCCCTCCCGGCCCGGCGAGGGCACCGGCGACGGCCGGGGGCGCTGACGCCGAGCCACACACGGTGTGGCGCGTCCGAGACGCCGGGTAGATTGGCGGCGAGTCACCCGTTCCCTGCCGACGAGGGCCGCGTCTCGAGTGCGGCCAGAAGGAGAGATCATCCGCATGTCGAAGATCATCTACACGCTCACGGACGAGGCGCCCATGCTGGCCACCGCGTCGCTGCTGCCGATCGTGCGCGCCTACGCGGGCACCGCCGGCGTGGAGCTGGAGACCCGTGACATCTCGCTGGCCGGCCGCATCCTCGCCGCGTTCAAGGACGTCCTGCCCGAGGAGCAGCGCACCGCGGACGCCCTCGCCGAGCTCGGCGAGCTCGTGAAGTCCCCCGAGGCGAACGTCATCAAGCTGCCGAACATCTCCGCCTCCGTGCCGCAGCTGCGCGCCGCGATCAAGGAGCTGCAGGCGGACGGCTACGCGCTGCCGGAGTACCCGGACGAGCCGGAGACCGACGAGGAGAAGGACGCGAAGGCGCGCTACGACTCGGTCAAGGGCTCCGCCGTGAACCCGGTGCTGCGCGAGGGCAACTCGGACCGCCGCGCCCCGAAGGCCGTGAAGGCGTACGCCAAGCGCTTCCCCCACTCGATGGGCGAGTGGACCCCGGACTCCAAGACCGCCGTCGCCACCATGGGCGCGGACGACTTCCGCGCCAATGAGCAGTCCGTGACCCTGCCGGCCGCCGACGTGCTGACGATCGAGTTCACCGACGAGGACGGCAAGACCACCGTGCTCAAGGAGGGCCTGAAGGTCCTCAAGGGCGAGGTCGTGGACGGCACGTTCATGTCCGCCAAGGCCCTGGACGCGTTCCTCGCCGAGCAGGTCAAGCGCGCCAAGGAGGAGGGCATCCTCTTCTCCGCGCACCTGAAGGCCACCATGATGAAGGTCTCCGACCCGGTGATCTTCGGCCACGTCGTGAAGGCCTACTTCTCCGAGCTGTTCGAGAAGTACGGCGAGCAGCTGGCCGCCGCCGGCCTGTCCGCGAACAACGGCCTCGCCGCGATCGAGGGCGGCCTGGACAAGCTCGACGCCGAGACCGCCGAGGGTGTGCGCGCCGCCATCGCCGCCGCCTACGAGAACGGCCCGGACGTGGCCATGGTGAACTCCGCCAAGGGCATCACCAACCTCCACGTGCCCTCCGACGTGATCGTGGACGCCTCCATGCCCGCCATGATCCGCACCTCCGGCCGCATGTGGAACAAGGACGACCAGACCCAGGACACCCTGGCCGTCATCCCGGACTCCTCCTACGCCGGCGTCTACCAGGCCGTGATCGACGACTGCAAGGCCAACGGCGCCTACGACCCCACCACCATGGGCACCGTCCCGAACGTGGGCCTCATGGCGCAGAAGGCCGAGGAGTACGGCTCGCACGACAAGACGTTCATCATGGACGCCGCGGGCACCGTGGCCGTGAAGAACTCCGCCGGGGAGACCCTGCTCTCCCACGAGGTCGAGGCCGGCGACATCTGGCGCGCCTGCCAGACCAAGGACGTCCCGGTGCGCGACTGGGTGAAGCTGGCCGTGACCCGCGCCCGCGCGTCCCAGACCCCGGCCGTGTTCTGGCTGGACGAGACCCGCGCCCACGACCGTGAGCTCATCAAGAAGGTCGAGGAGTACCTCAAGGAGCACGACACCGAGGACCTGGACATCCGCATCCTCTCCCCGGTCGAGGCCGCCAAGCTCTCGGTGGAGCGCATCCGCCGCGGCGAGGACACCATCTCCGTGACCGGCAACGTGCTGCGTGACTACAACACGGACCTGTTCCCGATCCTCGAGCTGGGCACCTCCGCGAAGATGCTCTCGGTCGTCCCGCTGCTCAACGGCGGCGGCCTGTTCGAGACCGGTGCGGGCGGCTCCGCCCCGAAGCACGTGCAGCAGCTGGTGGAGGAGAACCACCTGCGCTGGGACTCCCTCGGTGAGTTCCTCGCGCTGGCCGTGTCCTTCGAGCACGAGGCGGTCGCGAACGAGAACCACCGCGCGCAGGTCCTGGCGGACACCCTGGACGCCGCCACGGGCACCCTGCTGATCGAGGGCAAGTCCCCGCAGCGCAAGGTCGGCGAGCTGGACAACCGCGGCAGCCACTTCTACCTGGCGCTGTACTGGGCCCGCGAGCTGGCGAAGCAGACCGAGGACGCCGAGCTGGCGGCCGCGGCGAAGCCGGTCGCCGAGGAGCTGGAGGCCCAGGAGGAGACCATCCTGGCCGAGCTCAACGGCGTGCAGGGCTCCCCGGTGGACCTGGGCGGCTACTACGCGCCGGAGCTGGAGAAGGTCACCTCGGTGATGCGCCCGTCCGCGACGCTCAACGCGATCGTGGACAAGCTCTCCGTCTGAGCATTCGAGCGCCGGGGGCCGGGTCGCGTGCGTGGAGCGCGCGGCCCGGCCCCTTGTCGTTCCCCGGCGCCCGACGCCGACCCCCGGCCACCCGGCCACCCGAGACGGCTCCCCGCCCGCAACGCGGGTTGAGTTGTCACGGGTGTGCGTGCCCCGGACCCGTGACAACTCAACCGACGTTGCCCGGGGGGAGGGGTGGTCAGCCCGCGTGTGCCGCCTCGTGGGCCAGCAGGGCCTGCTTCGCGGCGGTGCCGTAGAGGTAGTGGCCGGCGGCGCCGTCGGCGCGCACCACGCGGTGGCAGGGCACGACGACGGCCACCAGGTTGGCGGCGCACGCCCCGCCGGCCGCGCGCACGGCCCGCGGGGCCCCGCACCGCTCGGCCAGGCCGCCGTAGGTGGCGGGGGAGCCGGGGGCGATGCCGCGCAGCTCCCGCCACGCCCGCTGCCGGAACGCGGTGCCCGGCTGGGTGACGTCGAGGGCGTCGAGCGCGGCCACGTCCCCCGCGGCGTAGGCGGCCAGGGCGTCGGCGACGGGCTGGGACACGCCCGGGCGCGGCTCCACGGGGCGCGGGTTCATCTCGCGGTCGGCGGTCTCCGGGTCCAGGGCCACGAGCCGGTCCATGAGCGTCTCGAGGAGGCGCCCGATCGCGGCGGCGGGGGGCTCCGAGTCCTCCGGCACGGCCACGCCGGAGGCGCGCACCGTCTGGTCCTCGGGGGAGAAGACGGCCACGAGGGTGAGCTCGGTGGCGGGCAGGGCGGCGGCGGTCCAGCGCAGCTCGGGAAGCAGGTCCATCCCCTCATTGTCCTGCACGGCCCGGCCCGGACAGGTGTTCGCGCGTCCCCTCCCTGTGTCAGGCTGGCGTCCATGACTGAGATCCGCGTCTTCGAGCACCGCACCCTCCTGCGCCACCCGCGTGAGGTCGTCTTCCGCTGGCTGGAGAACCCCGGCGCGCTGGAGCGGCTCACCCCGCCCTTCGCCGGCGAGGTGGTCCAGGGACCCACGGACGGCCTCCGCGTGGGCTCCGAGTCACGGCTGCGCATCCAGGCCCCCGGGGCGGCCGGCCTGTTCGCCGGCGCGGCCCACGGGATGCTCACGGGCCTGCTGCCGGACGCCGTCGCCTCCCGCCTGCCCGGTGGGGCCGCGCCCGCGGTGCCGTGGCGCGCCCGCCACACGGCCTACGAGGAGGGCCGCATGTTCCGGGACGAGATGGTCTCCGGACCTCTGGCCTCCTGGCGGCACACTCACCTGCTCGATGACGCCGCGCCCGGTGAGGCGGACACGGCGGACGGCCGGCGCGGCACGGTCGTGACGGACCACATCGAGTACGCCCTGCCGGGGGAGTCCCTGGTGGCCCGCGTGCCCGCTCTGGGCACCGCGGCCTCGCGCCGCGCCCACGAGGCCTTCGAGGCGGAGCTGGGCCGCCAGTTCGCCTATCGCGCCCGCGTGATGGCCGACGACCTGGACTTCCACGCCGCCCACCCCGGTCCCCTCGTCGGCGGGCCGGCCCGCGCGGTCGCCGTGACGGGGGCCGGCGGACTGATCGGCCGGCAGCTCTGTGCCCTGCTCACCACCGGCGGCCACCGCGTCATCCGGCTCGTGCGGAGCCCGAAGAAGGCCGGCGCGCTGGACGCGGCGCTGTGGGACCCCGGCCGGGAGACCGTGGATGAGGACGCCCTGGCCGAGGCCGACGTCGTCGTGAACCTGGCGGGCGAGCCCATCGCGGGCCGGTTCTCGGACGCGCACAAGGAGGCCGTGCACGACTCGCGCGTGCGCGGCACGCGCACCCTCGTGGACGCGCTCGCCCGGATCGCCGCGCGGGAGGGGGACGAGGCGCGGGCGCGGGCACTCGTGAACGGCTCGGCGATCGGGTACTACGGGGCGGACGCGGGCACGGGCCCGTTCGGCAGCGGCCTCGTCGAGGATCTGGAGCCCGGGGACGACTTCCTCGCCGAGGTCGTCGCGGACTGGGAGGCGGAGGCCCGGCGCGCCGAGGCGGCCGGGATCCGGGTCGCGATGCTGCGGACCGGCGTGGTCCTGAGCCCGGCCGGGGGCATGCTGCAGCAGGTGCTGCCGCTGTTCCTCGCGGGCCTCGGCGGTCCGGTCGCGACCTCGGGTGGGGAGAGCCACGACGGCAGCCCGTGGCTGAGCTGGATCGGCGCGGATGACATCGCGGGGGCCTTCGCCCACGCGGTGCTCGACGACGGCGTCACCGGCCCGGTGAACGCAGTGGCGCCCGTGCCGGTCACGGCCCGGGAGTTCGCCACCGTGCTCGGGCGGGTGCTGCGCCGGCCCGCGGTCATCCCGGTGCCCGAGGCCGGGCCGCGCCTGCTGCTGGGCGAGGAGGGCCGGATGGAGACCGTCGCGGCCGACCAGAAGGTCCTGGCGGACCGGCTGGTCTCCTCCGGCTACGAGATGCGCGACCCCGAACTGGAGGGCGCGTTGCGCCACATCCTCGGGCGGTGACGGGGGTGGGGGCGCGTCCCACAGAGACGCTGCCCCGGCGGGTGGTCAGTCCTGCAGCGCGCCGGTCTCCCGGATGAGCTGGCCTAGCGCGGTGAACGCGTCGCGGGCCAGGGCCTCCCACAGGGCCAGGGCCAGCTGGGGGAAGCCCTCCTGGAGCGCGACCATCACCTGGGCGGTGAGGACTCGCGCCGTCACCGGCCCGCGCGCGCGGACGGTGGAGGGCTGGCGGCCGGGCTGGCCCAGGGCCATCTCGCCGAACGTCATCCCCGGGGTGAGCAGGGTGCGGCGCACGCGGCGGCTGCCCGTGCCCTGACCCGAGAGCTCCACGCTGCCGGAGACGATCACGTAGATGCCGCCGAACGGCTGGCCGGCGCGACGGATGATCTGGCCGTCCGAGTAGACCCGCTCGTCCATCATGGACTCGAGCAGACGCGCGTCGTCCGCGGAGAGGTGCTGCAGCAGGGGTGCCACGGCCGCCTCCTGGGCGTCCCGCGGCAGCAGGTGGGGGGCGTGCCGGGAGAGCAGCCGCTGCTCGGCCCACTGGGCGGCCCGCGAGCGGGAGTCGAAGAACACGAACTGCGCACCCTCGGCGGCGGGATCCACCCCCTCGGCCTCATCCTGCAGCGGCTCGGGCAGGTCGACCTCCACGGACTCCTCGACGGCCGCCATCAGCTCCTTCATCTCCGCGGCGTCCCGGTCCACGACGACGACGTCGAGCCCGTTGCCCAGCGCGCGGGCGAACCACTGGGCCACCAGCAGCCGGGCCGGACGGGAGATGGAGCTGACCGAGCGCATGTCCACCACGAGCGTCTCGAGGACCTCCGGTAGACCACGGCTGACGCGGGCGATCGCGTCCACCTGGCTGAAGCCGAGGTGACCGCCCAGCTCGATCACGTGCACGGTGTCCGCGAACCGCCCGAGCGCCTCGAGGACGACGGCGCTGCGCACCGTGCCCGAGGGCGCCTGATCGATCCGGTAGTGGGTGCGCAGGGCCGCGCGCGGGGAGCCGGTGACCACCGACGGGTGCAGCTCGAAGTCCTCGACGAGGGTCCGCAGGGCGGCCATCGCCGCGGCGCCGAGCCCGTTCTCGTCCGTCGTGTCCGACTGCAGCGCCAGACCGAGGTGGCCCGGCACCACCACGAGCACCGTGCCGCCGCGCGTCGACGCCCAGCCGGGCTGGCCGACGTCGTATGCCCACCGGGAGTCCCGGGTGTCCATGCCGCAGGAGTCCATCACGGAGAGCACACCGCGGACCGTCTCCTCGCTCAGCACACGGTCCCCGGTGACGGGGTGGACACCGCCGTGCGCGAGGGTGCCGGCGAGCAGGGCGAGGTCCTCCACGGTCACGGCGGCGGCACGCACCGTGGCGATGTCCTCGAGCAGCGTCTCGGGGTCGGCGTCCAGCGTGTCGAGGGACTTCATCAGCCACGCAGCGGACCGGGTGTGATGCTGGGCGCGGTTCTCCGCACGCGCGGCCGACTCCGTGACGGTGACCTCGCGGTCGAACAGTGCGGAGAGCAGCTGCATCATGCGCGCGGTGCGGTCGCGGCCACCGCGGCCCTTCACCAGGGAGGCCGTGGCCACCGCGCCCGCGTTCTGGAGCGGGTTGTGCGGCAGGCCCGTGACGGCGTCCACCTCGACCCGGTGGTCCAGGTCCCGCACGGGGGCGGCGCCCACGCGCTCGCCCACCCGCACCGCGCCGAGGTCCTCGAGGGCCTGCGCGTGGAACAGGGGAGAGGCGAGCGTGGCGAGCGGCACGGGCGTCATGGATCCGGAGACGTAGCGGTGCCCGTCCACCATGAGCATCGCGACGCCCAGCCCGTCCGGGACCTCCCCCTCACCCGCGTGGGCCGACGTGAGGCGATCGAGGTGCTCCTGGACGGGTGTGGTCATGGGTCACAGCCTAGTCAGTGGGACGGTCCCGGGACAGCGCGACGGAGGCGGGCACAATGGACCCGATGCCCACCCCCGCCGATCCCGTCGCCGTCCCCACCGCCCTCGCCGCCGCCCTCGACCGCCTCGGTGCCGGGCTGACGTTCACCGCCGCCCTGCCCGACCTCGAGGCGGCGCTGGACGCGCGCGGGGCGGCCGTCGTCGAGGCGCCCCCGGGCACGGGCAAGACCACCGTGGTCCCGCCCGCGCTCGCGGTCCGGCTCGCGGACCACGGCGGCGGGC
>NZ_JBVFVY010000012.1:0-74594 GCF_055522295.1 Micrococcus sp. CS26 | reverse complement strand
CCCGACGGTGTGTCCTGGCGGCGGGGGCTGTCCCGGCAGGGTGGCCATCCGCCACCCCTGGGCCCCGAGATGGACGACGGCCCGGATGCAGGCCACGGCGTCACGGTCAACATGGTGGGCACCGGTGCAGAGCCAAGCCGTACTCCGCTGCACCGATGCACCGATGGTGATGATGAGGCCCATCGCCGCAACCACCGGCCAGCCCTTTCTTCCTGACCGAGGAGCTGTCGACAGTGCGTGGCAGGTGCCCGTGCGGACGCGGCCACGGGCTCTCCGGAGGCCGGGCCGGCCCCGCCCCCTCGGACGGTGCAGAGGGGGCGGAGGGGGCCTCGTCCGGCGCCCACCGAAAGTGTCACCCTCACCTCGCCACGTGGACCGTCACAAGCGACGGCCCTGCTGGCCTGCACCCCGTGCGACTCCCCTGCCCGGTCTCTACGTGACGAGGCTCGTTCCGGCCGCTGAGAGCGGCGTAGGAGTCGCGGGCACGGGCATCAACGGGACGCGCGACGGGACGGCCCATTCAAGTGCCGCCGCGGCACGCAGACGTCGTCATGGGCAGCGCGGTGAGGCGCTCCTGGCGCGCCGCTGACTCTGCGCGGCGGTCGATGCCCGGGCCTACGCAGACCACGAGACAGCGGGACGGGCCACCAGGCGAACCCTTCACCCGGGCACCACGCCTGGCCCCCGAGCGGCGAGTAGGCCGGTCGCCGTGACCGGCCCCGCGGCGCAGGAGCTGGCTGCCCGCGACGGCGCCGTGTCGCTCCGCAGCACACGCGGCATGAAAACGCCGCAGGCCGGACCCCAAGGGGATCCGGCCTGCGGCGTGGGAACGACGGCCGGGTCAGTGGGCGTACTTGCCCCGAGAGAACTCGTAGACCCACCCGAAGGTGAAGTAGGCGGCGGCGACGATGCCGATGATGAAGACCCACCAGCCGACGGCCAGGCCGGTCACGATGATCGCGCAGCCCAGGCCGAGGCCCAGGGGCCACCAGCTCCAGGGAGCGAAGGTGCCGTAGGTGCCGGCGTACTCGACGATCTGACCGTCCTCGTCATCTGCAGGGCCGACGCCGTATTTGTGCTCGGCGGCCCGCAGGTACCAGGCGATCATCCAGGACATCGCGCCCAGGGCGTAGAGGGCCGGGATGCCAGCCCACTCAGTCCACTCGTTCCAGAAGCCGTAGAGGGTTCCGGCGCCCACGAAGAAGAGGCCGATCACCCAGAAGATGTTCGCTGCGACCTTCACCGGGCCACCTTCTCTCCGAAGGCCTTAGTGGTGTGCTGAGGCGAGTGCGGGTAGAGCTCCGGGTGGTGCAGGTCCAGCGCCGGACGCTCCGAGCGGATGCGCGGCAGCGAGTGGAAGTTGTGCCGCGGGGGCGGGCACGAGGTGGCCCACTCGAGCGAGCCGCCGAAGCCCCACGGGTCATCCACGGTGACCTTCTTGCCGTAGCGCGCGGTGATGTACACGTTCCAGAAGAACGGGATCAGCGACGCGCCGAGGACGAAGGAGAAGACCGAGGAGAACGCGTTCATCGCGTGGAAGCTGTCCTCCACCATGTAGTCCGCGTAACGACGGGGCATGCCGATGACGCCGAGCCAGTGCTGGATCAGGAACGTGCCGTGGAAGCCCACGAACAGCATCCAGAACTGGATCTTGCCGAGACGCTCGTTCAGCATCTTGCCGGTGAACTTCGGCCACCAGAAGAAGAAGCCGGCGAACATCGCGAACACCACGGTGCCGAAGACGACGTAGTGGAAGTGCGCCACGACGAAGTACGTGTCGGAGACCTGGAAGTCCAGCGGCGGCGACGCCAGGATGATGCCGGTGAGGCCACCGAAGAGGAAGGTGACCATGAAGCCGAGCGTCCACAGCATCGGGGTCTCGAAGGTGATCGAACCGCGCCACATGGTGCCGATCCAGTTCACGAACTTCACGCCGGTCGGGACCGCGATGAGCATGGTCATCACGGAGAAGAACGGCAGGAGCACGGCGCCGGTCACGTACATGTGGTGCGCCCACACCGTCACGGAGAGCGCGGCGATCGCCGTCGTCGCGAACACGATGGACTTGTAGCCGAAGATCGGCTTGCGGGAGAACACCGGGATGATCTCCGACACGACGCCGAAGAACGGCAGGGCGATGATGTACACCTCGGGGTGGCCGAAGAACCAGAAGAGGTGCTGCCACAGGATGGCGCCGCCGTTCTCCGGGTTGAAGATGTGGCCGCCGAAGCGACGGTCCAGGCCCAGCGCGAAGAGCGCGGAGGCCAGCGGCGGGAACGCCATCATGATCAGGATGCCGGTGATGAGCGTGTTCCAGGTGAAGATCGGCATGCGCCACATCGTCATGCCCGGGGCACGCATCGTCAGGATCGTGGTGATGAAGTTGACGCCGCCCATGATCGTGCCGAAGCCCTGGAGGACCAGACCGAACACCCAGAGGTCACCGCCGACGCCCGGCGAGTACGTGGTGTTGGAGAGCGGGGCGTAGGCGAACCAGCCGAACGAGGCCGCACCCTGCGGGGTGAGGAAGCCCGCGGTCGCGATGAGCGAGCCGAACAGGAAGAACCAGAACGCCAGGGCGTTCAGACGCGGGAAGGACACGTCCGGAGCGCCGATCTGCAGCGGCACCAGCACGTTGGCGAAGCCCACGAAGAGCGGGGTCGCGAACATGAGCAGCATGAGCGTGCCGTGCATGGTGAACAGCTGGTTGTACTGCTCCTTCGTCTGCAGGATCTGCATGCCGGGCTCGAAGAGCTCCGCGCGGATCATGAGGGCCATGACGCCGCCGATGCAGAAGAAGATGAAGGACGTGATCAGGTACATGTACCCGAGCACCTTGTGGTCGGTCGTCGTCAGCCAGCTGACGACGATCTTGCCCAGCGAACGGGGCACCACACGAGGCTGCGCCTGTGAGCGCACCTCATCCGTTGCGTACTCGTAAGTGGTCATCAGTGGCTACCTCCACCGCGGGGGGTCTGGAGATCGCGCTCCATCGTCCCGGCGCCGTCAGGGTTGTTGTTGGGATTGCGGCTGTACTCGTCGCCCACCTGACCCGGCTCCATCTCCTCGAGGCGCTGGACGAACTCCGCCTCGTCGACGACCTCCACGTTGAAGAGCATCTCGGAGTGGGACTCGCCGCACAGCTCGGCGCACTTGCCGTCGTAGCTGCCCAGCTCCTGGGGGGTCAGGTACAGGTGGTTGGTCTTGCCGGGCACCATGTCGCGCTTCTGGAGGAACTGCGGGATCCAGAAGGAGTGGGCCACGTCACGGGACTTCAGCTCGAAGTGCACCGGCACGTCGTTCGGCAGGTACAGGACCGGAAGGGTGTCACGCACGCCCTCGGTGCCGTCCAGCTGGGCCTGGATGCCGGAGTAGTGGGCCTCGATGACCTCGCCGTTCTCCTGCTCGTAGGAGTAGTTGAAGTCCCAGGACCACTGCTTGCCGTACACGGTGACGGTCAGCGGCGAGTCGTCCACGGGGCGGTCGACCTCGGTCTGGACGCGGTCGGTGAAGCCCCAGAGCGTGAAGACCATCAGGATCGGGATGGCCGTGAACATGGTCTCGAGCGGCACGTTGTAGGCCGTCTGCTTCGGGAAGCCCTGGTCGTTCTTGCGACGGCGGTAGGCCACCATGCACCAGATCATGGCGCCCCAGGCCAGCAGGCCGACGGCCATGGCCGCGATCCAGGAGTTCACCCACAGGTCGGTGAGCTGGGCGTTGTGGTTGGTGGTCTCCCGGGTGCCGGGGTACCAGCCGCGCTGGACCTCTGCCGAACAGCCGGTCAGCACCAGGAGCGCCGTGGTGCCCACGGCACCGGCGGTCCAGCGGCGGCGAGTCCGACGTCCGGCGTCATTCTGTGCTCTCACAGACGGCCTTCCTCTTCATCTCGTGTGCGAGGGGCGTCCCCGCTCCCCCGACGATTCGGCGACTTCTCGCAGCGTCCTCGCAGGGAGCACGGGCATGCCCTGATGATTCAGAGCCAGTCTAAGCCGAAACACGCGGATTCACCGCACCGTGACACGGGCGCCTCGTGTCTGGGAGTCGGGTCCGAGCATCCTGGGCACGGTGCCCGGGCACGACGACGGCGGGCCGGCCGAGGCCGACCCGCCGGTTCGCGGTCCGAGGCGCTCCGGGCGCCCGCAGATCAGTGGAAGGAGTCGCCGCAGGCGCACGAGCCGCCCGCGTTGGGGTTGTCGATCGTGAAGCCCTGCTTCGAGATGGTGTCCTCGAAGTCGATGGTCGCGCCCATGAGATAGGGCACGCTCATCTTGTCGACGATCACCTCGACCCCGTCGTAGTCACGGACGGTGTCGCCGTCGAGGACGCGCTCGTCGAAGTAGAGCTGGTAGATCAGGCCCGAGCAGCCGCCCGGCTGCACGGCGACGCGCAGCCGCAGGTCCGTGCGGCCCTCCTGCTCGAGCAGCGAGCGCACCTTGCCGGCCGCCACGTCGGTCAGCTCGACCTCGTGCGGGGGCAGGGCCTCGGCGTCCTGGGTCGCGCCGATCTCGACGCCGGTCTCCTCTGCGGACAGAGCCATCGTGACCTCCTCAGATCATGGGGCGCGGACGGGGCCGTCACGCGCGTGTGGTCTCCCGGGCAACACTAGCCGCCCACGGAGCATTCCCGGCCCGCCGCACCGACGGGCCGGGCGGCGCTCACGCGGAGAGCCGCGCGAGCCAGAGCGCCTCGGCCACGACGGCCCGCTTGAAGTCGTCGATGTGCAGCGACTCGTTGGCCGAGTGCGCCCGCGTGTCCGGGTCCTCCACGCCCGTGATGAGGAGGGTGGCCTCCGGGAAGACCTCGGCGAGGTCCGCGGTGAACGGGATGGAGCCGCCCATGCCGATCGCCCGGGGCTCGACGCCCCAGGCGTCCTCCAGGGCCGCCATCATCGCGGCCGCGGCGGGGGCCGAGGTGTCCGTCGTGAACGGTTGGCCGAACTCCCCCGCGGTGACCGTGATCTCCGCGCCGAGCACCGCCGCGGACTGCGCCTCCAGGTGGGTGCGCAGCGCCTCGAAGGCCTCCGCGGGCTCCATGCCGGGGCCCAGGCGCAGCGAGAACTTCGCGCGCGCCGCGGGCTGGATCGTGTTCGAGGACTCCGCGACCGAGGGCGCGTCGATCCCGATGATGCTCAGCGCGGGAGCGTTCCACAGCCGGTCCGCGACCGGGCCGCGGCCGGCCAGGGTCACCCCGTCCAGCACGCCCGCGTCCGCACGGAAGACGTCCTCGGGGTAGTCCAGGCCCGCGGTCTGCCGCGGCTCGAGGCCGGGCACGGCGACCGCGCCGTCCGCGTCGTGGAGCGTGGCGATCAGCCGCGAGAGCAGGACGACGGCGTCCAGGACCGGCCCGCCGAACATGCCGGAGTGCACGGCGTGGTCGAGCACCCGGACGGTCACCGTGCCGTCCACCAGCCCGCGCAGGGAGGTGGTCAGCGCGGGCTCCCCCACGGCCCAGTTGGACGAGTCCGCGACCACGATCGCGTCGGCGTCGAGGCGCGCCCGGTGCTTCTCCAGGAAGGTGCGGAAGGTGGGCGAGCCGGCCTCCTCCTCGCCCTCGATGAAGACGCGGACGCCGACGCCGGCGTCGGGCAGGACGTCCCGCAGGGCGGCGAGGGCGGCGAGGTGGACCATGATGCCGGCCTTGTCGTCGGCGGCGCCGCGGCCGTACAGCCGCCCGCCGCGCTCGGTGGCCACGAGCGGCGGGGTGTCCCAGAGGTCCTCGTCCCCGATCGGCTGCACGTCATGATGGGCATACAACAAGACGGTGGGTTTGTCAGAGGCGCCGGGCTTCTCGCCGATCACCGCCGGCCCGCCGGGCCGGCCGTCGTCGCGGGTCTCGGTCACGATCTCCACCTCCTGCAGGCCCGCTTCGCGCAGCAGGCCCGCGACGGCCTCCGCGGACCGCTCGAGCTGGGCGCGGTCCGCGGAGTCCCAGGCGATGCCCGGGATCGCCACGAGGTCGGTGAGGGTCTGGAGGGTCGTCGGGAAACGGGCCTCGACGGCCTCACGGACGGCGGAGACGAGGGCCGCGTCCTGCGGCGCACGGGAGGTGATGTCAGTCATGACGGCCAGCGTAGACGGCGGCCGGGCCGAGGGCCGCGCCTCCGGCCGGGCCGGACGCGCCCCACCACTAGACTGGACGGGTGTTCAAGCGAGACAAGACCCCCGAGACCGCGCCCGCCCCCTCGACTCACGGCTCCTCGGCTGCTCCCGCCGAGGGCGCCGTGTCCGGGGCCGCGCCGCGCGACCGCTCGCAGGGCAAGAAGGGCCCGACTCCGCGGCGCCGCGACCAGGAGGCCGCGCGCCGTCGCACCCTGGTCCCCGAAGATCGCAAGGCGGCTCGCAAGGCCGAGCGTCAGGCGATGGCCCAGGAGCGGATGCGCCAGCGCGCCGCGCTGGAGACCGGGGACGAGCGCGGTCTCCCGGCACGCGACAAGGGGCCGCAGAAGCGCTGGGTCCGTGACTACGTGGACGCGCGCACCGGCATCGGCGAGTGGCTCATGCCCGTCGTCTTCGCCTACGTCCTGCTCATGTTCATCCCCGGCCGCGAGGCGCAGCTGATCCTGATGATCAGCCTGTACGTCCTCGTGGCCCTCGTGCTCATCGAGAGCTTCCTGGTCAGCCGGCACATCAAGAAGGGCCTGACGGAGCGCTTCGGCACGCCGGAGTCCGGGACCGGCTTCTACGGCATCATGCGGGCCCTGCAGTTCCGCCGCCTGCGTCTGCCCAAGCCCCAGGTCAAGCGGGGCGAGTACCCCGCCTGAGACGACACCGCGCCACGGCCCGGACCCCCGGTGGGTCCGGGCCGTCGCGGCCCCGGCGAGCAGACCGTCAGCCCCGCAGGGACCGCGCCAGCCCGGCGGTGATCCGGCCGGCCCAGAACGGCCCCTCGTAGAGGAACGCGGTGTAGCCCTGGACGAGGTCCGCGCCCGCGTCGAGACGGGCCTGGACGTCGTCGGCGTCCGTCACCCCGCCCACGCTGACGACGGCTGTGCCCGTCGGCAGCGCCGTCCGCAGGACCTCCAGCACCCGCATCGACCGCTCCTGGAGCGGGGCGCCGGACAGGCCGCCCGCGCCCAGGGCGTCCACGTCGGCACGCGGGGTGCGCAGACCCTCCCGGGAGACGGTCGTGTTGGTCGCGATGACGCCGTCGAGCCCGAGGCGCTCGGCGAGCGCCCCGACGGCGCGCACGTCGTCGTCCGCCAGGTCCGGGGCGATCTTCACGGTCAGCGGCACGCGACGGTCCGGGACCGCACGGTCGGCCTCCTCGCGCACCGCCGTGAGGATCGGCTCCAGCGCGTCGATCTCCTGCAGCTGGCGCAGCCCCGGCGTGTTCGGCGAGGACACGTTGACCGTCAGGTAGTCGGCGTGGGGCGCGAGCAGGCGGGTCGAGGCCCGGTAGTCGTCCGCCGCGTCCTCGAGGGGGACCACCTTGGTCTTGCCGATGTTCACGCCCAGGACCGGCCGGGCCGGGCCGAAGCGGCGCTCCAGTGTCTGCCGGGTCCGCGCCAGGCGGGGGGCGACGGCCGCCGCGCCGTCGTTGTTGAAGCCCATGCGGTTGACCAGCGCCCGGTCGTCCACGAGACGGAACAGTCGGGGCTGCGGGTTGCCGGGCTGCGGCTGCGCCGTGATCGTGCCGACCTCGATGTGGCCGAACCCGAGGTCGGCCAGGGCGGCGGTCCCCCGGCCGTCCTTGTCGAACCCCGCGGCCAGGCCGAAGGGCGTCGGGAACCGCAGGCCCATGACCGTGCGCGCGAGCATCGGGTCCGGGCGGAAGGCGGCGCGCAGGGCGGCGGACGCCCCGGTGCGCTCGGCCAGCCGGATCGCGTCGAAGCCCCGATGATGCGCCTGCTCCGCGTCCATGCCGCCGAACACGACACGGAAGAAGGGCGGGTACAGGCGAGGCGCGCGGGAGGTCAGGAGGCCGTCGACGGCGGACTTGGGATCAGGCAGCTGCATGCCCCCATCCTCGCACGGGCCTCCCGCCCGCCCGGGGTCCTCCTAGAGTGGTCGGATGGCCCGTGACCCGCTCCAGCCGCCGCCCCCGGACCCCTCCGCCCCGCACGGCGCACCCGCCGGCGGACCGACGGAGGAGGACACCCGCCCGTTCCTCGACGATCCGCCGGGCCTGGGCTGGGTCCCGGACGGGCTGCCGGGCTTCGAACGATGCACGCTCGGCCTCGACACCGATGAACAAGGACAGAACCTTGTCACAGTGGTGCGTCCGCGCACCGACGCCGCCCGTGACCCGGTCCGGCGACCCATCCTCTCGGTGCACGGCTGGAGCGACTACTTCTACAACGCCCCGCTCGCCCACGCGTTCGAGGCCGCCGGCTACGCCTTCCACGCCGTCGACCTCCGCCACTACGGCCGCTCGCTGCGCACGGGACAGACGCCCGGCTGGACGGACGACCTGGCCCGCTACGACGCGGACCTCGAGGCCGCGTTCGAGACCATCGCCCAGGACCACCCGCTGCCGCCCATCCTCATGGGACACTCCACCGGCGGGCTGATCGCCGCGCTGTGGGCGGACCGGAATCCCGGCCGCCTCGCCGCGCTCGTGCTCAACAGCCCGTGGCTGGAGATGCAGGGCAGCGCGGGGGTGCGCCTGCTGGCGAAGTCCATCGTGGGGCCCGTCTCCGCCATGAAGCCCTACGCCATGCTCACACTGCCGCGCATCGACCACTACTGGCGCACCCTCTCGGACCAGGCCGAGGGCGAATGGGACCTGCACCCGCTCTGGCGTCCCCCGCACGCGTTCGAGGTGCCGGCCGCCTGGCTGAGCGCGGTCCTCTCGGGGCACCGGGCCGTGGCCGGGCGGCTCGACGTCACCGTGCCGATCCTCGTGCTCGTCTCCGCGCGCGGGCATCGGGGCACGTCCTACGCCGAGGCGATGCTGACCTCGGACATCGTCCTGGACCCCGACGCCATGGCCCGCCGCTCCCTGCGGCTCGGCGACCGGGTGACCGTCCACCGGCTCCCCGACGCGCTGCACGACGTGTTCGCCTCCCCCGCGTCGGTGCGCGAGGCGGCCGGTGCCGCGACGCTCACGTGGCTGGGGGCCTACGCGCCGCCGTCGGCGTCCGCGGCCGAGTCCGGCGCGCCGGACGACGGCGTCGGCTGAGGGGTGTCCACGGCGCCGCCGTAGCGGCGGTCCCGTCGGGCGTAGGTCTCGACGGCGGCCCACAGGGTCCGCCGGTCGACGTCCGGCCACAGCACGTCCAGGAACAGCAGCTCCGCGTAGGCGGACTGCCACAGCAGATAGTTGGACAGGCGCTGCTCCCCCGAGGTCCGCAGGAACAGGTCCACGTCCGGGACGACGTCGACGTCCTGCCCCGTGCGGAAGCCGCGGTCGAGGTAGCGGGTGATGACGTCCTCGCTGATCTCGCCCGGCCGCATCCGGCCGGCCCGGACCTCTTCGGCGATCGCCTGGACGCCGTCCAGGATCTCGGCCCGGCTGCCGTAGTTCACGCACATGTGCAGCGTGGTCCCGGTGTTGTGGCGGGTGAGCTCCTCGGCCTCCTGCAGCTCCCGGATCACGGGGGTCCAGAGGCGCGGGGCCCGCCCGTTCCACCGGATCCGCACGTTCCACGAGTGCAGGGTGTCCCGCTGCCGGCGCAGCACGTCCCGGGAGAAGCCCATGAGGAAGCGGACCTCCTCCGCCGAGCGCCGCCAGTTCTCCGTGGAGAACGCATACGCGGACACGTGGCCGATCCCCAGCTCCACCGCCCCGGCGACGACGTCCAGCAGGGCCGCCTCGCCGGCCCGATGGCCCTCGGTCCGGGGCAGGCCGCGCTGGTTCGCCCACCGTCCGTTGCCGTCCATCACGATCGCCACGTGCCGGGGCACGAAACGCGGGTCGATCCGCGGGGCGACCGCGCCCGAGGGGTGCGGCGGCGGGGACTGCGGGGCTCGGTCGGCGCTCATGGTCTCCTCTCGACGCGCGGGGCGGGGAGGCCGAGGTCCTGGTCCAGGACGGACAGGGACACCAGGCGCCGCTCGGCGTGGAACTGCAGGTACGCCGCCACGATACCGGCCGCCTCGCGGCGGGCGGGGGCCCCGGAGGCGTCCGCGGTGGCCCAGTCCCCCGCCGCGAGGGCCGAGAGCAGGTCGAAGGTCTCCGGGGCCGGGTGAGCGGCACCGGGTGGCCTGCACTCGGGGCAGACGGCCCCGCCGAGGCCCACGTGCAGTGCCGTGTGCGGGCCGGGGGCGCCGCAGCGGGCGCACCGGTCGAAGGTCGGGGCCCAGCCGGCCTGGGCGAGCGCGCGCAGCAGGAACGAGTGCAGGATCAGGCGCGGGTCGTGCGCGCCGCGGGCCAGCGCGGCCAGCGCGCCGTGGAACAGGCGGTACTGGGCGCGCCGGCCGTCGTCGTCGACCGCGGGGACCCGCTCGACGGCCTCGGCGAGGGCGCCGGCGACGGTGTAGGCGTCGTAGTCAGCGGCCAGCATCGTTGCGTACGGGTGCAGCAGCTGCGCCTGGCTCACGGTGTGCAGCTCCCCCCGGCCGCGTGCGAGCTGGAGCGTGGAGTGCATGAACGGCTCCACCACCGAGCCCAGCCGGGAGGAGGTCTTGCGCACCCCCTTGGCCACGGCTCGGACCAGGCCGTCCTCGGGGGTGAGCGCCTCGATGATGCGATCGGCCTCCCCCAGACGGTGGGTGCGCAGCACGATGGCCTCGGTGCGGAACGAGTTCGCCGCGTAGCCGCCGTGCCGCGCACCCCGCCGGGAGGAGCCGGAACCGCTCACGCGCGCAGGGCGCGGTTCACCGCGGACACCACGGCCTTCAGCGAGGCGGTGGTGGTGTTATGGTCCAGACCGACGCCCCAGAGGACACGGTCGCCCACGGCCGCCTCCACGTAGGCGGCGGCCATGGCCGCGCCGCCCTCGGACAGCGCGTGCTCGGAGTAGTCGAGCACGCGGACGTCCACGCCCTCCTCGCCGAGGATGCGCAGGAACGCGTCGATCGGGCCGTTGCCCTGCGCCGTGCGGGTCTGCGTGACGCCGTCGACCTCGAGCTCGGCCTCCATCCGGAACGCGCCGTCCTCGCCGGAGGCCGAGGAGACCGAGCGGAGCCGGTAGTGGCCCCACTGCGCCTCCGCCGCGTCGGCGGGCAAGTACTCGTCCTGGAACACGCGCCACAGGTCGGCGCCCGAAACCTCGCCGCCCTGGGCGTC
Source organism: Micrococcus sp. CS26 (assembly GCF_055522295.1). NCBI lineage: Bacteria > Bacillati > Actinomycetota > Actinomycetes > Micrococcales > Micrococcaceae > Micrococcus > Micrococcus sp. CS26. The sequence continues at coordinate 63,425 of NZ_JBVFVY010000012.1, read as the reverse complement.
GGCCAGATCCTGGATGACGTGGGAGAACTCGATCTGCGCGCGGCGCGGCAGCTCCAGGTTGTGCTCGGACTTGAGCAGGTAGGCGACGCCGCCCTTGCCGGACTGCGAGTTCACGCGGATGACGGCTTCGTACGAGCGGCCGATGTCCTTCGGGTCGATGGGCAGGTACGGCACGGCCCACGGGATGCCGTCCACGTCCGTGCCGGCCGCCTTCGCGTCGACCTCCATCGCCTCGAAGCCCTTCTTGATGGCGTCCTGGTGGGAGCCGGAGAAGGCCGTGAAGACGAGGTCGCCGCCCCAGGGCGAGCGCTCGGGCACGGCCAGCTGGTTGCAGTACTCGACCGTGCGCTTGATGTGGTCCATGTCGGAGAAGTCGATCATGGGGTCGATGCCCTGCGAGTACAGGTTCATGCCCAGCGTCACCAGGTCCACGTTGCCGGTGCGCTCGCCGTTGCCGAACAGGCACCCCTCGATGCGGTCCGCCCCGGCGAGGTAGCCCAGCTCGGCGGCGGCCACGCCCGTGCCGCGGTCGTTGTGCGGGTGCAGGGAGAGGATGAGCGAGTCGCGGTGCTCCAGGTTGCGGTGCATCCACTCGATCGAGTCGGCGTACACGTTCGGGGTCGACATCTCCACCGTCGCCGGCAGGTTCAGGATCATCTTGCGGTCGGTGGAGGCCTCCAGGACCGTGGCCACCTCGTCCGAGATGCGCCGGGCGAACTCGAGCTCGGTGCCCGTGTAGGACTCGGGCGAGTACTCGTAGGTGATCTGCGTGCCCTTGAGCTGCTCCTCGAACTTCTTCACCAGGCGCGCGCCGGAGGTCGCGATGTCCACGATCCCGTCCTCGTCCTGTCGGAACACCACGCGGCGCTGCAGCACCGACGTCGAGTTGTACAGGTGCACGATGGCCCGGTCGGCCCCCTCGAGCGCCTCGAAGGTGCGCTCGATCAGGTGCTCACGGGACTGGGTGAGGACCTGGATGGTGACGTCGTCCGGGATGTGGTCGCCCTCGATGAGCTGGCGGACGAAGTCGTAGTCGGTCTGCGAGGCGGACGGGAAGCCGACCTCGATCTCCTTGAAGCCCATGCCGACGAGCAGCTGGAACATGCGCAGCTTGCGCTCGGGGCCCATGGGGTCGATCAGGGCCTGGTTGCCGTCGCGCAGGTCCACGGCGCACCACAGCGGCGCCTTCTCGATGACCTTGTCCGGCCAGGTGCGGTCCGGCAGGGCGACCTCGATCTGGTCCTGGAACGGGACGTACTTGTGGAACTTCATCCCCGACGACTTCTGCAGGTGGGCGCTCATGCGTGTTCTCCCTCGACGTGCGCGCGGCGGGCGCGCGAAAGGTGGATGGTCGGTGGCCGGACCGGGAGGTCAGGGACTCCGCACGGGGTGTCCGGTCCGGTGGGAGGCGTCCTGCCTCCGCGTGCGCTCAGGCGGCGTGGATCACGGCCTGGCACGGGGACCCCGTGCGGCCGGGAAGTAGCAGGCGGGCCGTGGCCGGCGCTGTCGTCGCGAGGCGGAGGGACATGCCCCCGACCCTAGCACCGAGGTGGGCCGGGCCACAGGAGGCCGTCCCCGTGTGACGCACGACGACGGCGGCCCGCTCCGGCGCGTGCGCGCCCGGGCCGGGGCCTCCGGCTCAGAAGCCGAGTCGGCCGAGCTGTTTGGGGTCGCGCTGCCACTCCTTGGCGACCTTGACCCGCAGGTCCAGGTGCACCTTGGTGCCGAGCATGCGCTCGATGCCCGCCCGCGCCTGCGCGCCGATCTCACGCAGCCGGGAGCCGCCCTTGCCGATGATGATGCCCTTCTGGCTGTCCCGCTCGACGAAGACGTTCGCCCACACGTCCATGAGGGGCCGATCCGCGGGGCGGTCCTCGCGCAGGGACATCTCCTCGACCACCACGGCCACCGAGTGCGGCAGCTCGTCGCGCACGCCCTCCAGGGCCGCCTCCCGGATGAGCTCGGCGACCATGACCGCCTCCGGCTCGTCCGTGAGCTCGCCGTCGGGGTACAGGGGCGGCCCGGCCGGCAGCAGGCCCGCGAAGACGCCCAGGACGTCGTCGACCTGGCGGCCGGCCACCGCCGAGACCGGCACGACGGCCGCGAAGCCCTCCCCGCCGTTCTCCGGCCCGAGGACCTCGTCGCCCAGCGCGGTCACGGCCACGAGCTGCGCCATGAGCTGCTCCGGGCCCACCTTGTCCGTCTTCGTCACCACGGCGACCACCGGGGTGCGGTGCAGGTAGGAGAGCTGCTGGGCGATGAACCGGTCGCCGGGACCGATCGCCTCGTCGGCCGGCAGGCACATGCCCACGGCGTCGACCTCGTTGAGCGTCTCCGCCACGAGGTCGTTGAGGCGCTCGCCGAGCAGGGTGCGGGGCCGGTGCAGGCCCGGGGTGTCCACGAGCACGAGTTGGAAGTCCTCGCGGTGGACGATCCCGCGGATGGTGTGGCGCGTGGTCTGCGGCTTGGAGGAGGTGATCGCCACCTTCTCCCCCACCAGCGCGTTGGTGAGCGTGGACTTGCCGGCGTTCGGCCGGCCCACGAGCGAGACGAAGCCGGAACGGAAGCCGTCCGCGGCGCGGGCCGGATCGACGAGATCGGTCATGGGGTCGTCCTTGTCAGGCAGGGAGTGGGGTGGGGCGGCCGGCTCAGGCCACGGGGTCGGCGGGCTCGGCGCCGTGGGCCCGCTCCTCGCGCCGGCGCAGCCGCACCGGACGGTCGGGGGTCTCGGAGACGCGCAGGCGCGCGACCCGGTTGCGGCGGGGCTCGAGGGTGTCCGCGACGAGCTCGATGCCCTGGACCACGACACGCGAGCCCTGGATCGGGACGCGGCCGAGCTCCTTGGCGAGCAGGCCGCCGACCGTGTCGACGTCGTCGTCCTCGTCCTCCTCCGGCAGCTCGAACTCCTCCCGGAAGTCGTGGATGCCCATGCGCGCGTCGACGGAGTAGACGCCGGGCGCGACGAACTCCACCTCGGGGCGGTCCGGGCGGTCGTCCTCGTCGTAGATCTCGCCGACGATCTCCTCGATGAGGTCCTCGAGCGTCACGAGCCCCGCCGTGCCGCCGTACTCGTCCACCACCACGGCCACGTGGGTGGACTCGCGCTGCAGCTCCTGCAGGAGGGTGGCCACGGACTTCGACTCGGGGACGAAGCGGACGTCGCGCATGACCTCGGTGACGGGGGTGTCGGTCGCAGCGCCGTCGTGGTGCAGGGCGCGGGTGACGTCCTTGAGGTGCAGCATGCCCCGGATGTCGTCGGCGTCCTCGCCGATCACCGGGATGCGGGAGTTGCCGGAGCGCAGGAACAGGGCCATGGCCTGGCCGAGCGTGTGGTCGGCGTCGATGGTGACGACGTCGGTGCGCGGCACCATGACGGAGCGGACGATGGTGTCGTTCATGGAGAACACCGACTGGATCAGCTCCGCCTCGGAGTCCGCGAGCACGTCCGCGTCGTGGGCGCGGGCGACGAACTCACGCAGGTGGCGCTCCTGGAAGTCGTCCTCGTCCTCCGGCTCGACCTCGCGACGGCGCCGGTCCCGGTCCAGTCGGGCGGCGAGCGGGCCCAGGGCCCGGCGGAGCACCCACACGAGCCCGCCCAGGCGGCGGGCGACGGCGGCCTCGTTGCGGGAGCCGATCGGCCGCGGGCTCCAGACGCCCAGCAGGGCGGCCACGCCCACGAGCACGACCGCGGCGATCGCCACGGCGAGCCACGTGTCGTCCACCACCGCGTCGGCGGCCGCGGTCAGGCAGACGGCGGACAGGGCCTCGGCCACGAAGCGCCAGACCCGCAGGGCCCCGAGGTGGCTCTCCCGCTCGCGGGCGATCTCCAGGACGTTGGAGCCGGGCTGCTCGCGGACGATGTCCTCCGCATCCCGCCGGGAGAGGTAGGAGAACGCGGACTCGGCCAGGGACAGCGTCCAGGTCAGGCCGAGGAAGACCAGGAAGAGGGCGAAGAGGACGGCGGGTGTCAGCATGGGCGGTGCGCTCAATCCTCGACGGTGGGGGCCGGGGCGGGCCGGCCGAGGACCTCGGAGACGAGCCGATCCTGGAGCGTGAACATCTCCTCGCGCTCGGCGTCGTCGACGTGGTCGTACCCGAGCAGGTGGAGCATGCCGTGGGTGAGCAGCAGGAGCAGCTCGTCGTCACGGGAGTGCCCGCCGCGCGCCGCCTGCTCGGCGGCGACCTCGGGGCAGAGCACGACGTCGCCCAGCACGCCCTCGGCCGGCGCCTCGGGCGAGCCGGGGGTCAGCTCGTCCATGGGCAGGCTCATCACGTCGGTGGGCCCGGGCAGGTCCATCCACTCCTCGTGCAGCTCGGCCATGCGCGCGGCGTCCACGACGGTCACGGCCGTCTCGGCGCGCTCGTGGACGTGCAGGCGCGCGTACACGTGCCGGGCCATGCGCAGCAGCGCGTCCTCGGGGACCTCGATCCCCGACTCGTTCAGGATCTCAACGGCCACGGCGGGCCCCTCCTCGCTTCTGGGACCGCTCCGCGGGACCGCGGGCGGCGTCGTAGGCGTCCACGATGGCGCTCACCAGCGAGTGCCGGACCACGTCGGAGGAGTCGAATCGGACCATCTCCAGTCCCTCGATCCCCTCGAGCACCTCGACGGCCTGGGCCAGGCCGGACTGGGTGCCGCGCGGCAGGTCCACCTGCGAGGTGTCGCCCGTGACGACCATGCGGGCACCGAAGCCGAGGCGGGTCAGGAACATCTTCATCTGCTCGCCGGTGGTGTTCTGGGCCTCGTCGAGGATCACGAACGCGTCGTTCAGGGTGCGGCCGCGCATGTACGCCAGCGGGGCGACCTCGATGGTCCCGGCCTCCATCAGCCGCGGGATCGACTCGGGCTCGATCATGTCGTGCAGCGCGTCGTACAGAGGGCGCAGGTACGGGTCGATCTTCTCGGAGAGCCCGCCGGGCAGGAAGCCGAGCCGCTCGCCGGCCTCGACGGCCGGGCGGGTGAGGATGATGCGGTTGACCTCCTTGGCCTGCAGCGCCTGCACGGCCTTGGCCATGGCCAGGTAGGTCTTGCCGGTGCCGGCCGGGCCGATGCCGAAGACGACGGTGGAGCGGTCGATCGCCTCCACGTAGTCCTGCTGGTGCAGGGTCTTCGCGCGGATGCGGCGGCCCCGGCCCGAGAGGATCGAGTCCAGGTGCAGCTGACCCGCGCCGCGCCCGGTCGCGGCGTCGCGGACGTGGTGGACGACCTGGCCCATCACCTCGGGGGTGACGGCCTGGTCGCGGCGGGCGATCGAGCGCAGGTCCTCGACGACCCGCCGCACCGTGGCCACGTCGGCCACCGGCCCGGCCAGGTCCAGCCGCTGGTCGCGGACCGTGACGTCCACGGTGGGGAACACGCCGCCGAGGATCCGCAACAGGGCGTCCTGCGGTCCGAGCGTGCGGACCATGAGGTCGGCGGTCTCGAACGCGACCCCCTCGTGCGCGGTGGCGGGCGGGGTCGGGGTCGTGGGGGGCACGGTCACGATGGGGCGGATCACCTCGGGGTCGTGGGGGCGGGACGTCCCGTCCAGTCTAGGTGTAGGAGGGCATGACGTTGTTGACTCGGGCCGGGGCCAACGAGGCCGGCGGGGCGTTCCCGCAGGAGGTATGAGGCCGATGGTAGTTGTAGTGGTTCACCCACACGGCCAGCGCCTCACGCCGAGCTGTCTCTGAGGTATACGGGCGGGCGTAGAGGACCTCATCGACCATCAGCCGGTTGTAGCGTTCGACCTTCCCGTTATGGCGCGGGGTGTAGGGGCGGATCCGGTGATGCCGGCCCCCGAGCGAGACCACCTTGGCGGTGAAGTCCGCAGCCCGGTAGTTGTTTCCGTTGTCCGTGATCACCCGGTCCACGGTGATGCCGTGGGCGGCGAAGAACGCCCGCGCCCGGCAGAAGAACCCGATCGTGGTCACCGTCCGCTCGTCCTCCAACGCCTCGGTGTAGGCCAGCCGGGTGAACCCGTCGATCGCCGAGTGCAGGTAGGTGTAGCCGACCCGCCGGCCAGGCCCGCGCTTGGAAGCACGGCCTGCTTCACTGTCACGTCCGTGGGTGCGCCAACCGCCCCCGTCTGGGATCTTCCCGATCTTCTTCACATCCAGGTGCACCATGTGCCCCGGCCCTCTCGCGGTGATCTTCTGTGGTCGTTGGCGCAGGTCTTCTCCGGCCGGGGTCAGGTCCCGTAGGCGGGAGATCCCGAGTCGGTGCAGCCACCGTCCCACGGTACGAAGACACACCCGGTGGCCCTCGGAGACGAGGTGGTGATGGATGCGCCGTGCGGACCACTTGCGCTCCCGCCGCAGGGCGTGGATCTGGGCGACCAGGACCGGATCGAGCTGGGCAGGTGAACGGTGCGGCCGGCTGGGCAGGTCCTGAAGGCCGGCCTCGCCCTCGGCGCGGTAGCGGGCCACCCAGGTGGCCACCGTGGGCCGGCTCACCCGGAACTCGGCTGCCACGTGTGCTTGCGGGATCCCGTCGTGCAGGTGGCGGTGGACCATCCTGAGACGGCCGGTCGGGGTCAGGGGTGCGTTAGCGTGAGTCATGAGTGGGTCTTCTCGGGCAGGTCGGTGGTGTAGGAACTTCCATCCTGCGGGGCGGGGCCCACTCGTCTCATCTCAGCCCGTACCCCGTGGCAAGAACCTCATGACCCACAACATCTAGGCGTCGGCGCGTCGTCCTGCCGGGGCTCACCAGCGGCCGAGCCGGTGCTGGAGCACGGCGAGGGCGGCGGGGCCGGCCGTGGAGGCGCGCAGCACGTGCGGGCCGAGCCGCACCGGCACGGCCCCCGCGGCCACGCAGGCCTCGAGCTCGGCCGGGCCGATCCCGCCCTCGGGGCCCACGACGACGGCGATCTCGGCGGCCGCGGAGAGTCGCTCCGCGGGCACCGCGGACACCCCGTGCTCCGCGTCCTCGTGCAGCACGAGGACGAGCCGGCCGCCGTCGTCGTCCCGGACCAGCCCGGCGACCGCCGTCCCGGAGACGTGGTCCCGGACCGCGGGCACCCGGGCGCGACGCGCCTGCTTGGCGGCCGCGCGGGCCGTGTCCGCCCACTTCTGGCGGGCCTTGGCGGCCTTGGGACCCTTCCAGCGGACGATCGAGCGCTCGGCCTCCCAGGGCACCACGGCGTCCACGCCGAGCTCGACGGCGGCCTGGACCGCCATGAGATCCCGGTCGCCCTTGGCGAGGGCCTGGACGAGCACGAGCGCCGGGGTGGGCGCCGGCTCCTCCGCCACCGTGTCCAGCCGCACGGTCACCGCGTCCGGGGCGGCCGCGAGCACGGTGCCGTGGCCGAGCGTGCCCGACCCGTCGGCCAGGAGCACGGCCTCCCCGGGGGCCAGGCGCATGGCCGCGGCGGCGTGCCGGGCCTCGGGACCGCCGAAGACGACCTCCGCGCCCGCGCTCGCGCCGGCCAGGGCGCCCGGCTCGAGGTGGAACAGGGGGGCGGTCACAGGTTCCTCAGGTTCTCCCGCAGCCGGGCGAACATGCCCTTGGCCTGGGGTGCGCCGTGCACGACCTCCTCGCCGCGCACCTCGGCCAGGCGCTCCAGGAGCTGGCGCTGCTCGTCGTCCAGGTCGGTGGGCGTGGTGACCACCACGTCCACCTTGAGGTCGCCACGGCCCTGCCCGCGCAGGCGGCCGACGCCCAGGCCGTGGAGGACCTCGACGTGGCCGGACTGCACGCCCGGGTCCAGGCTGACGGACTGCTTGCCGTCCAGGGTGTCCAGCGTGACGGTGGTGCCCAGGGCCGCGGCGGCCATGGGGACGGTCACGGTGGTGGCCAGGTGGTCGCCCTCGCGGCGGAAGGTCTCGTCCGGGCGGACCGCGATCTCCACGTAGAGGTCCCCGTTCGGGCCGCCGCCCGGGCCGGCCTCGCCGCGGCCGGCGAGGTGGATGCGGGTGCCGTCGTCCACGCCCGCGGGGATGCGCAGGGTCAGCGGCGTCCGGGTGCGGACGCGGCCCTGCCCGTCGCACTCGTGGCAGGGCGTCGGGATGACGGTGCCGAACCCCTGGCAGGCGGGGCAGGCCTCGGTGGCCATGACGGTGCCCAGCAGCGACCGCACGGGGCGCTGGATCATGCCGTGGCCGTGGCAGGTCTGGCAGGTCTCCGGCTGGGTGCCGGGCTCGCAGCACGAGCCCTCGCACCGATCGCAGCGCACGGCCGTGTCCAGCTCGATCGTCTGCTCGCCGCCGAAGACGGCGTCGCGCAGGTCGATCCGCGCGGTCACCAGGGCGTCCTGGCCGCGGCGGGCGCGGCTGGCGGGGCCGCCGCGGCCGCCCTGGCCGGCGGCGTTCATGAAGGTCTCGAAGATGTCGGCGAAGCCCCCGAAGCCGCCCGCCCCGCCGAAGCCGCCCGGGAAGCCGGCCTGGCCGTTCTCATTGCCCGTCGTGTCGTACGCCCGACGCCGGCCCTCGTCCGAGAGCACCTCGTAGGCGTGGGAGATGCGCTTGAACTGCTCGGCCGCCTCCGGGTCGGGGTTGACGTCCGGGTGGTGGGTGCGCGCGAGCTTGCGGTAGGCGCGGCGGATCTCCTCAGTGCTGGCGTCACGGCTGACGCCGAGCGTCTCGTAGTGGTCGGTCACGGTGGGGATTCCTCTCGGGGAGAGCGGGACGTGGGGCGATGCGGGACGGGGCCCGCCAGGACGCGCAGAGGCGCGTCAGGTGGTCAGGATGCGGGAGAGATAGCGGGCGATCGCCCGGACGGCGGCCATGGTGCCCGGATAGTCCATCCGGGTCGGTCCGATGACACCGACCTTCGCCACGGCGCCGGGGCCGTAGGCGGCCGCGACCACCGAGGTGTCCGCGAGCGATCCGGCGTTCTCGGAGCCGATCCGCACGGACACCCCGTGGGCGTCCTGCTCCATCTCCGTGAGCAGGCGCAGCAGCACCACCTGCTCCTCGAGCGCCTCCAGGATCGGCCCGATGGACGCGCCGAAGTCCCCCGGGGAGCGGGCCAGGTTGGCGGTGCCGGCCAGGACGATGCGGTCCTGCCGGCCGGCCTCGAGCAGGTCGTGGACGGCCGCGGCCACGAGGGCGGCGGACTGCCGGTGCTCCGGGCGGACCCGGGCGACGACGTCGTCCACCACGGTGGCCGCCTGCACCGGACCGAGCCCCAGCAGGGCGTCCAGCAGGAGGCCGCGGAGCACGGACAGCTCCGCCTCCTCGACCGGACGGTCCAGCACGGCGTGCCGCTGGTCCACCCGCCCCGTGGACAGGATGAGGACCACGAGCACGCGCGTGGGCGCGAGGGAGACCAGTTCGAGGTGGCGGATCGTGGAGCCGTCCTCGTGGGGGAACTGCGCGACGGCGACCTGCTGGGTCAGCTGGGCCAGGAGGCGGACCGTGGACTCCATCATGTGCTCGGTGTCCGTCTCCGGGTCCAGCAGGGTCCGCACGGCCCGGCGCTCGGCCGGGGACAGCGGCTTCACCTCGGAGAGGCGGTCGACGAACACGCGGTAGCCCTTGTCCGTGGGGACGCGCCCGGCGGAGGTGTGCGGGGCCACGATGAGGCCCTCCTCCTCGAGCGCCGCCATGTCGTTGCGCACGGTCGCGGAGGACACGCCCAGGGCGTGCCGTTCCACGAGCGCCTTGGAGCCCACGGGCTCGCGCAGCGCCACGTAGTCCTCCACGATCGCCTGGAGCACCTGCAGGCGGCGGGGCTGCTCCGACATCTCGGTCCTCCTCTGGTCCGTCGGGATCCGGGGCGACCCCGGAGGTGCCCCTGGCTGGCACTCCGGCGGGTCAAGTGCCAATGCTACCGTCCGACCCGGGGGGACGACCCGACCGGCCCGCACGGCTTCGCTCACGGTGATCGCCCGCCCCCGTTGCTACCGTGCTCTCCCATGGACTGGAGCAGCTGGGGCCCCGCGGGCCACGACGACCTGACGCGCCGCCCCGCCCGGACCGTCCCCGATGTGCCCGCCACCCCCGGCACGGTGGTCGAGGACGTGGCCTCCGGCTTCACCGGGGCCGTGATCGGCATCGAGCGCTCCGGCGGCGTGCACGTGGTGGTCCTGGAGGACCGCCGCGGCGTGCGCCGCGGCTTCCCCCTCGGCGGCGGCTTCTGGATCGACGGCGAGCCCGTGACCCTGGTCCCCCCGACCGCCGCGGCCCCGGCGGCGCCGGCCCGCACCGCCTCCGGCTCGCGACGGGTCGAGGGGGCGCGGGCCCGCACCGCCCGCGCCTCTCGCATCTGGGTGGAGGGCGTGCACGACGCCGAGCTGGTGGAGAAGGTGTGGGGCGAGGACCTGCGCCTCGAGGGCATCGTCGTGGAGCCCCTGCACGGCGTGGACGACCTCGCCGGGGCGATCCGTGCGTTCGCCCCCGGTCCGCGGCGCCGGCTCGGGATCCTCGTGGACCACCTCGTCACCGGGTCCAAGGAGGAGCGCCTCGCGGCCGAGGCCATGCGCGTGCCGGGGGCCGCGGGCAACGTGCTCATCCTCGGTCACCCCTACGTGGACGTCTGGCAGGTCATCAAGCCCTCCGTCCTCGGCATCCCCGCGTGGCCCGTCGTGCCGAAGGGGCAGGACTGGAAGACGGGGATCCTGCGGGGACTGGGCTGGCCGCACGGGAGCAAGGAGGCCACGGGGCTGGGGTGGAAGCGGCTGCTCTCCCACGTCACCACGTACGCGGACCTCGAGCCGTCCCTGCTGGGCCGCGTGGAGGAGCTCATCGACTTCCTCACCGCCGCACCCGAGCACTGATCTCGGCGCGGCCCCCGCCCGCCCGCGCTATGCTGGCCCATGCCCTGCGCCCGGTCCCCGGCGCGCGGGTCCCGCGATCCAGGAGGAGCCCCTCGTGAACACCCGCGCGCAGCCCGACGCCGGCCGCACCGGCCACGGCCCGCCCGCCTGGCTCGTCTCGGCCGGCGGCCGCGGCGCCCCGCTCACGGCGAAGCAGGACCGTGACCGCGCGGCGCTGGCCCACCTCAGTCTGGCGTTCGGCGTGCTCGGCCCGCTGGTCGTGTGGCTGCTCTACCGCGACCGCGGCCCGTTCACCTCGCAGGAGTCGCGGGAGGCCCTGAACTTCTCCGGGCCGCCCACGCTCATCACGCTCCTGTTCTTCTTCCTGTCCCTGCTGCCGGTGGTCGGCCCGATCTTCGCGATCCTCGGCGCGCTCACGTGGGCCGCCATGGCGGTCTACGGCGTGATGGGCGCCTCGCACGTGTCCAAGGGCCGTCCGTTCCGGTACCCGTTCAACCTGCGCATCCTGCGCTGACCCGGGGCCGGCCGGTCAGAAGCCGGCCAGCGCCCGGACGATCGCGTCGTTGCGCAGCCGCCCCTCGAGCGTGGGGACGATGCGGCCGTCGACGGCGGCGCGCCCGTCCAGCAGGCCCGCGGCGATGAGTTCGGCGATCGCCCCGCGGATCCGCGCGGCCTCCCCCGGCGTCTCCGAGACGAGCTCCGCGGTCGGGAGCCCGTCCACCGTGCGCACCGCGAGCATGATGCGCTCGAGGCGCCGCGCGTCGGCGTCGGGCCGCTCGCGGCCCACGGCGGGGGTGACCCCTGTGGCCAGCCGCTGCGCGTAGGCGGCGGGGTGCTTGGCGTTCCAGAACCGGACCCCGGCGAGGTGCGAGTGCGCGCCCGGGCCGATCCCCCACCAGTCCTGGTCCTCCCAGTACGCCACGTTGTGCCGCGCACGGTGGACCCCGGAGCCCTGCGGGTCGCGCGCCCAGTTGGACACCTCGTACCAGCGGTAGCCGGCGGTGCCGAGCAGCTCCTCGGCGAGCAGGTACTTGTCCGCCTGGTCGTCGGGGTCCACGTCCGCCACCTCGCCGCGGGCCACCTGGGCCCCGAGCTTGGTGCCCTCCTCCACGATCAGCGAGTACGCGCTGACGTGGTCCGGGGCCAGGGCGACGGCGGCCTCGAGCGTGGCCCGCCAGTCGGCGAGGGACTCCCCCGCGGTCCCGTAGATCAGGTCCAGGGACACCTCCAGGCCGGCCTCGCGGGCCGCGGCGACGGCGGCGGGGACGGACTCGGGCCGATGGGTGCGCTCGAGCGTGGCGAGGACGTGCGGCATCGCGGACTGCATGCCCAGGGAGAGACGGGTGAAGCCGCCGGCCGCGAGCTGGCGGGCGTACTCCGGGGTGATCGTGTCCGGGTTGGCCTCGGTGGTCACCTCCGCGCCGGGCGCGATCCCGAACCGGTCCACCGCCGCCTGGAGGATGCGCACGAGGTCCGCGGCCGGCAGGAGCGTGGGCGTGCCGCCGCCGAAGAACACCGTGTGCAGCGGGCGGGCGGGCACGTCCGAGGACGCGAGCACGTCCGCGGCGAAGTCCAGCTCCGCGACCGCCGACTCCCAGTAGTCGCCGCGACCCGCGCCGGGGCCGAAGTCGACGGCCGTGTACGTGTTGAAGTCGCAGTAGCCGCAGCGCACCGTGCAGAACGGCACGTGGACGTACAGGCTGAAGGTGCGCGCCGCGCCGTCGCGGGCGGCCGCGCGCACCCGCTGCCCGACGTCGGCCGGCAGCCGGCCGTCGTCGGGGACGGGCTCGCCGAGGGGCAGGGCGGGCACTTACTTCTTCGCCGCCTGGTCGGCGCCGGCGCCGTCCGAGGACAGGGCGGCGATGAAGGCCTCCTGCGGGACCTCGACCCGGCCGACCATCTTCATGCGCTTCTTGCCCTCCTTCTGCTTCTCGAGCAGCTTGCGCTTGCGGGAGATGTCTCCGCCGTAGCACTTGGAGAGCACGTCCTTGCGGATCGCGCGGATGTTCTCGCGGGCGATGATGCGCGAGCCGATGGCGGCCTGGATCGGCACCTCGTACTGCTGGCGCGGGATCAGCTCCTTGAGCTTGCCCGTCATCATCACGCCGTACGCGTAGGCGTTGTCCTTGTGGGTGATGGAGGAGAACGCGTCCACCTGTTCGCCCTGGAGCAGGATGTCCACCTTGACGAGGTCGGCGACCTGGTCGCCGTCGGCCTTCCAGTCCAGCGAGGCGTACCCCTTGGTGCGGGACTTGAGCTGGTCGAAGAAGTCGAACACGATCTCGGCCAGGGGGATCCAGTAGCGGATCTCCACGCGTTCCTCGGAGAGGTAGTCCATGCCCTTGAGGTTGCCGCGCTTGGCCTGGCACAGCTCCATGACGGCGCCGATGAACTCCGCCGGCACGATGATCGTGGCCGAGGCCATGGGCTCGCGCACCTCGAGGATCTTGCCCTCGGGGAACTCGGAGGGGTTGGTCACGGTGACGACCTCACGGTCCTCCCGGGTGACCTCGTAGACCACGTTGGGCGCGGTGGAGATGAGATCGAGGTCGAACTCGCGCTCGAGACGCTCGCGCACGATCTCCAGATGCAGCAGACCGAGGAAGCCGACGCGGAAGCCGAAGCCCAGCGCGACCGAGGTCTCCGGCTCGTAGACGAGCGCGGCGTCGTTGAGCTTGAGCTTGTCCAGGGCGTCACGCAGCACGGGATAGTCCGAGCCGTCGATGGGGTACAGGCCCGAGAACACCATGGGCTTGGGGTCCTCATAGCCACCCAGGGACTGCTCCGCCGGGTGGGCGTGGTTGGTGACCGTGTCGCCCACCTTGGACTGACGCACGTCCTTCACGCCGGTGATGAGGTAGCCCACCTCGCCCGCGGCCAGGCCCTTGGTGGGCACGGGCTCCGGGGAGGAGACGCCGATCTCGAGGAGCTCGTAGGTGGTGCCCGTGGACATCATGCGGACCTTCTCCCGCGGGGAGAGCCGGCCGTCCACGACGCGCACGTACGTGACGACGCCCCGGTAGGTGTCGTACACGGAGTCGAAGATCATCGCGCGGGCCGGGGCGTCCGCGTCGCCCTCCGGGCCGGGGATGGCGCGGACCACGCGGTCCAGCAGCTCCTCGACGCCGACGCCCGTCTTGCCGGAGACGCGCAGCACGTCCTCGGGCTCGCAGCCGATCAGGGAGGCCAGCTCGGCCGCGTAGCGGTCCGGATCCGCGGCGGGCAGGTCGATCTTGTTGAGCACGGGGATGATCTCCAGCTCGTGCTCCATGGCGAGGTAGAGGTTCGCCAGGGTCTGGGCCTCGATGCCCTGGGCGGCGTCCACCAGCAGGATCGCGCCCTCGCACGCGGCCAGCGAGCGGGAGACCTCATAGGTGAAGTCCACGTGCCCGGGGGTGTCGATCATGTTCAGGGCGTAGTCCACCCCGTCCACGGACCAGGGCATGCGCACGGCCTGGGACTTGATGGTGATGCCGCGCTCACGCTCGATGTCCATGCGGTCCAGGTACTGGGCCTTCATGTCGCGGGGCTGCACGACGCCGGTGGCCTGCAGCATGCGGTCCGCCAGCGTGGACTTGCCATGGTCGATGTGGGCGATGATGCAGAAGTTGCGGATCACCGAGGGGTCGGTGGCAGCGGGCACCGGGGGGTTCGACGCCAGGGGCGACACGGGCACTTCCTCTACGGGTGACGGGGACGGGACTCTGACCGCCTAGTCTCTCATGTCCCGCCGCCGAGCCGACCCGGACGCCGGGCCCGCGCGTCCACTAGATTCGCGCCCATGGCCTTCGACCTGCATCGCGCCCTGTCCCTCGGCCGCCGGACGGCACGCCTGATCGGCGCCCTCCGCGACGACGCCCGGCCGCGTCGAGCCGCCTCTGAGGCCGGTCGACGGGCCGGCGAACGGAGCGGCCCGTCGCCCTTCCCGGGCCCGCCCGGGCCTCCCGGGCCCGCGTGGGACCCCACGGAGCCCACCGACTCGTGGCCGATGCCCGGGCCCGGGCAGGAGCGCCGGCCCCGGCGACAGGACACCGACCGCCACGTGTCCCTGCCGGACTTCACCGGGACCGTCCGCGTCGAATACGCGCCCGCGCCCGGGCCGACGGCCGGGCCGGGCGAGGTCGTGTGGACCTGGGTGCCGTACGAGGAGATGGACGGCCGGGGCAAGGACCGCCCCGTGCTCCTGATCGGCCGGGACGGGGCGCTCCTGCTCGGGCTCATGCTGACCAGCCGGGACCGGAACAACGCGCTGACCCGCGACGAGGACTACGTGGACGTGGGCGCAGGCGCCTGGGACCGGTCCGGCCGCGCCTCGGAGGTGAAGCTGGACCGGGTGGTCCGCGTGGATCCGGCCGCGGTGCGCCGGGAGGGCGGCGTCCTGGACCGGGCGGCCTTCGACCGGGTCACGGCCGCGCTGGCCCGCGCCCGGAGGCGGGTGCGCTGAGTCGGCCGCGCGGATCGCGGGGTCTGGGTGGTAGGATCGTCCGCATTGTGTCCGCCGGTCGACGGGCACCCCCGGAACGGGTCATCATCGGTGTTCCCCACGCCGCTCAGTCCACGGATCCGGGCACCCTCCACGACCCCCTGTTCATGCGGCGCCCGGACCCTCGTCCGCGCCGCCGACGACGAAGGACCCGATTTGGCTAACATCAAGTCCCAGAAGAAGCGCATCCTCACCAACGAGAAGGCGCGCCAGCGCAACGTCGCGGTGAAGTCCGAGCTGAAGACCGCCATCCGCGCCGTGGACAAGGCCGTCGCCGCCGGCGAGGCCGAGGCCGCCGCCGCCGCCCTGCGCACCGCCTCCCGCAAGCTGGACAAGGCCGCCTCGAAGGGCGTCATCCACAAGAACCAGGCCGCGAACCGCAAGTCCGGCATCGCCGCCCGCGTGAAGGCCCTCCTCGGCTAATCCACGCCCCCGGCTGTGACCGCGGCCCCCGCCCCGAGCGATCGGTGCGGGGGCCGTTTCGTGTCCGGGCTGCCCCCGTGGGGTGCCGTCCGGCGGCGCCGTCAGCGGCTGACGGCGGTGGCCACGCGGATGACCGCGCGCTCGACGGCGAACTCCGGGTTGCGGGAGGCGCCCTTGGCCTCGGCGTCGGCCTGGGCGATCCACTCCACGGCCTGCGCGATGCCGGCCGCCGTCCAGTGCCGCGCCGCCTGCTGGATGTAGCGCACCTGGAACGGGGCCACCCCGAGCAGGGACGGCAGCTCGGCGGCGGGCCGGCGGGCGTCGATCATCCGCGCCACCTGCCGCGCCTTGAGCGCGAGCGCCGCGGTGATCATCACCGGGTGGACGCCGGTGGCCATCGCGTGCCGCACGAGGGACACGGCCCTCGCCGCCTGCCCCTCGAGCGCCGCATCGGCCACCGCGAAGCTCGTGGCCTCCACGCGGCCGCTGTAGTAGGTGTCCACGGTCTCGACGGTGACGACGCCCTCGGTGTCGTCGACGAGCTGGGCGCACGCGGCCGCGAGCTCCGTGAGCGAGGCGCCGGTGGCGCGGATGAGCGCGCGGGCCGCCTCCTCGTCGATGCGCCGACGCCGGTCGCGGAACTCGGCCTGCACGAAGGCCAGCCGCTCCTCGTCCTTCTTCAGCGGCACGCACTCGACCACCGTGCCGGCCTGGGCGACGGCGTCCAGCAGCTTCTTGCCGCGGTTGCCGCCGGTGTGGCGCAGCACGAGCGTGACGTCGTCCGCGCCGGGGCCCTGCTGGACGAGGCGCAGGGCGTCCTCGAGGAACGCGTCGTTCATGGCCTCGAGGCCCTCGACCGTGATGAGGGTGGGCTCGGCGAAGAGGGACGGGCTGGCCGCGGTGGCCAGCTGGCCGGGCTGGTACTCCCCCGCGCGGAGCCGGTGGATCTCCAGCTGGCCGTGGCGCTCGCGCAGAGCCTGGGTCACGCGGTCCGTCACCCAGCGGGCGGCATGGTCCTCGGGTCCCTTGAGGAGCATGAGCGGGGCGGGCTCGGCTCGCCGCCAGGCCAGCGGGTCGGTGCGGCCGGCTCGGCCGGAACGGGGGCTGCGGGCGGCGGACATGCGTCCCATCCTAGGGTCCGGTGCGGACGCTCGAGGGCGGGCGGACGGTGTGAGCCGTGATCTCGGGCGCGCCGTCGGGGTCGGGGCCGTCCGCGGCCGTGAGGGCCAGCGTGCCGTGCAGGTCGGTGCGGGCCACCGGCCCGAGGCGGCCGAGCGCGTCCACCGTGGCCCGGTGGGGGTGTCCGTACGGGTTGTCGGCGCCCACGGAGACCATGTGCAGGCGGGCGCCGACCGCGCGCGGCACGGCCGTCCCACCGTTGCGGGCCCCGTGGTGGGCGACCTTGAGCACGTCCACGCGCGGCGGAGCGGCGGCATCGGACCGGTGCCCCGCGACCCATGCCGCGGAGGCGTCCTCCTCCATGTCGCCGGTGATCAGCGTCGTGACCGGACCGGCCTCGCTCTCGACGGTGACCAGCACCTGGGCGGAGGCGTCGTTCTCCTCGGGGGCCCGCGCGTCGGCGAGCAGCACGTGCCACCGCACCGGCCCGGCCGTGCCCGTCGCGCCGGTGCGGAGCCGTGCCGCGTCGGCGGGCCGGTCGACGCCGTCCGCCTCGCCGCCGCGCCCTCCCCTGCCCTGCGCCGGCGCGTCCCGGGTCGCGTAGTGCACCGCCCCGCGGGAGGCGCGGTCGACCACGCCGGGCAGTCCCCCGGTGTGGTCGGCGTGCAGGTGGGTGAGCAGCACGGCGTCCACCCGGTCGACGTCGAGGTCGTCGAGGCAGCGACGAGCGAGCCCAGGCTCGGGCCCGACATCGACGACGACCCCCGCGCGCGGGCCGGACCGGAACACGGCCATGTCTCCCTGGCCGACGTCGCAGAACGCCACCGCCCAGTCCGGCGGGGCCGCGCCCGAGGCCCGCGGCACGAGGACCGCCCCGACCGCACCCGTGGTGGCCGCGGCCAGCGCGGCGGCGAGCACGACCAGGGCGGGGAGGCGCTCGCGGGTCCGCGGCGCGCTGCGGCCGACACGCCGCACCGGGGCGGCCCGGCGTCGTTCGAGCAGGAGCACGGCGGCGAATCCGAGGAGCGTCGCGGCCACCAGCAGGACGCCCAGCCCGGCGCCGAGGGCTCCGGCCGGCCACGGACGCAGCGCCCCGGGCAGGGAGGCGCTGGTGTGGGCGACCCACCCGATCCAGGCCGCGGGCCACTGGATCACGGCGACGAGGGCGGCGGCGATCCCCGGCGCGGGCAGGGCGAGGGCCGCGGCGAGGGTGCCCAGGACGGTCACGGGCGGCACGGCCGGGGCGGCCAGCAGATTGGCCGGCACCGCGTAGGCCGACACCTCACCGGTCATGGCCAGGATGATCGGCTGGCAGGCCAGGTGGGCGGCCACGGTCACCGCGAGCGACGCCGAGAGCCACCGCGCCACGACGTCGGGCAGCACCCGGCCGAGCCCGGCGTGCAGCGCACGGTCGAGGGGCGCGCCGCCCAGGACGATGCCCGCGGTCGCCGCCAGGGAGAGGTGGAAGGCCGGTTCCACGGCGAGGGCCGGCACCGCGACGAGCAGGGCCGTGCCGCCCACCGTCAGGAGTCCGAACGCCTGCCGCGCGCGGCCGAAGAACACCGCGAGGGCGCCGAGAGCGCCCATCACGGCCGCCCGGAGGACCGACGGCTCCGGCCCCACGACGACCACGAACACCCCGAGGACCGCCAGCCCGGCGCTGAGGACCACCGCCCGGTGCACCCGCGCGCTGCGCAGGGTGATCGCGACCGCGCCGAGGATCATGGCCACGTTGGCCCCGGACACGGCAGACAGGTGCGACAGGCCCGAGGCCTTCATGGCGTCGTCGAGGGCGGCCCCCTGGGCGGAGCGGTCGCCCAGCACCAGCCCCGGGATGAGCTCCGGCGCCGTGCCGACCGTGCCCTCCGCGGACTGACGGAACGCGGCGCGCAGCGCCTCCCGCCGCGGCGGGCCCGGGCCGCCGTCGGTGGCCCCGCCTGCCGGCTCCGCCCCGCCGGGGCAGGGTCCCGGCTGCGGGGCGGCCGCGGCGGCCAGGAACACGGTGGAGCCGGACCTCGACGGCCGGGCCACCACGCACACCCGCGATCCCGGCCCGCCGCCGGGGGCCGCCGTCCCGTCCAACGGCGCGGCGATCGTCGCGGGCGGTGCGCCCCCGCCCGTGAGTCGGGCCGTCACGGCCGCCTCGGGGGCCCGCGGCGGATGACCGAACGTCTCGACCCGCACGGGCACGCTCCAGCGCGGGCCGAAGGTCGCCTCGCTCCGGGTGGCGGGCCCGTCCAGGGTCAGCTCGAGCCGCAGCGGTGAGCCGGCGTGCACCGCGCCGGTCCAGCCGCTGGCGCTGGCCGCGGCGGCGGGCCCGGCCGAGTGCTGCAGCATCAGGGCCGCGGCCACGCCGGCCAGCGTCGTCGCGGTGGCCACGCCCCGTATCCGACCGGTCGAGCGGGCGGCGCCCAGGACGGCGGCCGCGGCGACGGCCAGCCCGGTGAGGGCCGCCGCCGAGCGGGCCGGGGCGTCCCAGGCGACGCCGAGGATCCCGAGGGTCAGGCAGACGAGCAGGGCGGGCACCCACCGGGCCTCGAGCGGGCCGGGCACCTCGCGGTGGCGGGCGCGGCGGTCCACGGGATCGCTGGGCGGGCCCGGGGCCGGGCTCACCACGAGACGTGGTCACGCAGCCGGTCGAGCGTGGCCGGGCCGATGCCGGGCACCGCGTCCAGGTCCTGCAGGCCGGTGAACGGGCCGACCGTCTCGCGGTGGGCGATGATCTTCTCCGCCGTGGCGGGGCCGACGCCGGGCAGGGTCTGCAGCTCCGTGGCGTCGGCGGTGTTCAGGTCCACGGTGTCGCCGGACTCGGCGCCGCCCGGCTCGCCTCCGCCACCGGCCCTGCCCGTGGTCGGCGTGGGCTGCGCCTGCGCGGCCCCGGCCACCCGGTCCAGGGCGTCCTGCGGTGTGCGGGCGGAGGGGACGAGGACCTGTTGGCCGTCGTCCAACGGGGCCGCGAGGTTGATGCGCTCCGCCCGGGCGTGCCGGGTCGGGCCGCCGGCGGCGCCCACGGCGTCGGCCACCCGGGAGCCCGGCGCGAGGCTGACCACTCCCGGCCGGGCGACCTCGCCCACCACGTGCACCCGCAGCGGGCCGGACCCGGCGGGGCCGGACGCCTCCCCCGACGGCCCCGCCTCGGACGTCCGCGCGTCGGTGCCCGCCGCCGACGGGGCGGTGGAGGGCGCGTCGGTCTGCGGGATGCCTGCACCGGCCGCGGCCGCCGGGATGGCCGCGGGCGGCGCCGGGGTGGTCAGCCAGGCCACCGCCCACCAGGCCGTGGCGGCGACGAGCAGCACGGTGACGGCCAGCAGGGCCGGCCGCCACCGCAGCACCGGGCCCCGAGGTGGGGTGCGCTCCCACCGGGACGCGGCGTGCGGGCCGGCTGTGTCGACGTCGGGGGCGGCCGCGGGCGCGGGGTCCGGGGCGAAGGCGGGCGGATCGTCGCAGAGGCGGTGGCTGGGGCTCATGCGGGCAGTCTGCGGCCCCGTCGCCGAGTCGGGCGCGTCCCGCACCCGACCTGGGGATGACCTCCGCGGTCCAGGGTGGTGTGCAGGAACGGACGCGCCCGTCTCCTCGGCGCTCCCGCACGGGCGGCCTCAGTCCCCCGAGCCCCCCGTGGGCGATTCCAGCGGGCAGATCACCACACCCAGGGCGCCCAGGCCCAGGTGCGCGGCGAGCACGGCGGGCAGCTCGACGACGGGCACGGGGGTGGTGGAGACCGGCTGGAGCCGCTCCGCGAGCTGCACGGCCGTCTCGGGGTCGCCGTACTCGTGCACGGCGATCCGCACCGGGTCCTCGCCGGCCCGCTCGGTCGCGAGCTCCACGAGCCGGTCGACGGCCCGGGCCGCGGACCGCGGGCGGTCGACCAGGCCGATCGCGCCGTCGTCGACGGCCATGACGGGGCGCACCTGCAGCAGCGTGCCCAGCAGCGAGGCCAGCCCGCTGATCCGCCCGCCCCGGCGCAGCTGCTCGAGGCTGGGCACCGTGAACAGCACGTGGCTGGAGTCCACGGTGGCCTCGAGCCGCTCGCGGATGCGGGCCACGGGCATGCCCACCCCCGCGTCCACGGCGGCGTCCACCACGGCCATGCCCAGCGCGAAGCCCACGGTGCGCGAGTCCACCACGGTCACCGGGCGCTCGGCCTCCGCGGCGGCCAGGCGCGCGGCCTCCACGGTGCCGGAGAGCTCGCCGGACAGGTGGACGGAGAGGATGCGTGCGTAGCCGGCGCGGGCCAGCTCGGCGTAGGCCGTCCGGAACGCGCCCGGCGAGGGCCGTGAGGTGCGCACCGGGGTGCCGGCGGCCAGGGCCAGCGGCAGCTCCAGCGCGAGCTCGTCCGTGCCCTCCGTGTGGATCTGCTCGCCCACCATGACGGGCAGCGCCACCTGGCGGATCCCCGCGGCCAGACCGTGTCCGAGGACGGCGCCGGGCAGGGCCGCGGCCGAGTCCGTGACGACGGCCGTGCGGTCCCGGCGGGGCGGGCGCAGCCCGTAGCGTGCCCGCCCGGCCAGCTGGGAGCGGCGGGAGCGCAGGCGGACGAGCGCATCGTCGCGCCACTGCTCGATGCTCGCCACGGCCTGCCTCCTCTCCCCCGGCCCGGTCGGGGACGGTCTCACGCGGTCAGCGGATCACCAGGTTCACGAGCTTGGGCTCGCGCACGATCACCTTGACGATCTCGGCGTCCCCGATGAAGTTCCGCACCTTCTGCGACGCGCGGGCGCGCGCCTCGAGATCCTCGGCGGTGATGTCCGCGGGCACCTCGAGGGTGTCGCGGACCTTGCCCTTGACCTGGACGACCGCCGTGACGGTGTCCTCGACCAGCAGCGCCTCGTCCACCGCGGGCCAGCCGGCGCGGACCACGGAGGGCTCGTGGCCGAGCAGCACCCGCATGTCCTCGGCCGTGTACGGCGCCACGAGCGAGAGCAGCACGGCCACGGCCTCGGCGGCCTCGCGGACGGCGGGGTCGGCCGCGCCGGCGCCGGCGTCGATCTCCTTGCGGGCCGCGTTGACCAGCTCCATCGTCTTGGCGACGACCACGTTGAACTTGCCGTCGTCCAGCAGCTGCTGGGCCTCGTGCACGGTCCGGTGGGTCACCCGGCGCAGGGTCACGGCCCCGCCCGCCGGGTCCGTGCCGGCCGGGGCGCCCGTCGCGCGGACGTCGCGGGCCAGGCGCCACGCGCGGGCCAGGAACTTGCCGGCGGCGCCCGGGGCGACGTCGGCCCAGTCCACGTCGTCCTCGGGCGGCGAGGCGAACACCATGGTCAGGCGCACGGCGTCGACGCCGAACTCGTCCAGCTGGTCGCCCAGGTCCACGCCGTTGCCCAGCGACTTGGACATGGCCTTGCCGCCGTTGAGCACCTGGCCCTGGTTGAGCAGGGCGCGGAACGGCTCGGTGAAGGGCACCAGGCCGAGGTCGTGCAGGGCCTTGGTGAAGAAGCGGGCGTACAGCAGGTGCAGGATCGCGTGCTCCACGCCGCCCACGTACTGGTCCACGGGCAGCCAGCGGCGCAGGGCGTCGGGGTCGAAAACGCGGGCGTCGTCGTTCGGGGACGCGTAGCGGAGCATGTACCAGGACGAGTCCACGAACGTGTCCATGGTGTCGGTGTCCCGTCGCGCGGGGCCGCCGCACTGCGGGCAGTCCACCTCGACCCACGACGTCGCCGCGGCCAGGGGCGACTGGCCCTTGGGGGCGAGCTGCTCGCCCTTGAGGTCGGTCGGCAGGGTGACCGGCAGCTGGTCCTCCGGCACGAGCACCTCGCCGCAGTCCGGGCAGTGGACCACGGGGATCGGGGTGCCCCAGAAGCGCTGACGGGAGAGCAGCCAGTCGCGCAGGCGGTACGTGGTGGTGCCCCGGCCGGTGCCGCGCTCCTGCACGATCTCGATGGCCCGCGCGATGGCGGCGGTCTTGTCCAGGCCGTCGAGCTCCCCGGAGTTCACCAGGATGCCCTCGCCGGTCGTCGCGACGCCGGAGACCGCCGGGTCCTCCTCGCCGGTGTCCAGCACGGTGCGCACGGGCAGGCCCATGGCGCGGGCGAAGTCGAGGTCGCGCTGGTCGTGGGCCGGCACGGCCATGATGGCGCCCGTGCCGTAGTCGGCCAGCACGTAGTCCGAGGCCCAGATCGGCAGACGCTCACCGGTCAGCGGGTTCACCGCGTGGCGGCCCAGGAACACGCCGCTCTTGGGACGGTCCGTGGCCTGGCGGTCGATGTCCGAGACCTTCTTCAGGTCCTCGCGGTACGCCTCGAGTTCGGCCCGCACGTCGTCGCCGGCGAGCTCGGCGGCCAGCGGGGCGTCGGCGGCGACCACCATGAAGGTCGCGCCGTGCAGCGTGTCCGGCCGGGTGGTGAAGACCGTGACGACGGGGCCGTCCTCGACCTGGAAGTCGACGTGGGCGCCCTCGGAGCGGCCGATCCAGTTGCGCTGCATGGCGAGCACGCGCTCGGGCCAGTGGCCGGTGAGCTGGTCCATGTCGTCCAGCAGCGCGTCCGCGTACTCGGTGATGCGGAAGTACCACTGGTTCAGGGTCCGCTTGGTGACCTCGGTGCCGCAGCGCTCGCAGCGGCCGTCCACGACCTGCTCGTTGGCGAGCACCGTCTGGTCCTGGGGGCACCAGTTGACCGGGGAGTCCTTCCGGTACGCCAGGCCCCTGCGGTACAGCTGCTGGAACAGCCACTGGGTCCACCGGTAGTACTCGGGGTCCGAGGTGTGCAGCTCACGGGACCAGTCCACGGCGATGCCGTACCGCTGGAAGGAGCGCTTCTGCGTCTCGATGTTCGCGTAGGTCCACTCGGCCGGGTGGGCGTCGCGCTTGATGGCGGCGTTCTCGGCCGGCAGGCCGAAGGAGTCCCAGCCGATGGGATGCAGCACGTCGAAGCCGCGCTGCATCCAGTGGCGCGCGACGACGTCGCCCATCGCGAACGCCTCGGCGTGCCCCATGTGCAGGTCGCCCGACGGGTACGGGAACATGTCGACCACGGTGCGGGTCTCGGAGCCGTCCTCGCGCGGGGCGAACGTCCCGGCCTGCTCCCAGTACCCGGCCCAGCGGGCCTCCACGTCACGGAACGAGTACTCCGCGTCGGCGGGGATGCTGGGGGTGGCCGGCACGGCGCTGTCGGGGGTCTGGCTCACGGCGGTTCGAGTCCTCACGCAGTCGGGATGGGGCGCCGGCCCTCGGGCGGCGCGGACGGGGCCGGCGGCACGGCCGGCCACCCCATCCTACGGCGACGGCGCCCCGGCTCGGCCACAGGGCCGCTCCGAGACGCCGTGCCCGGCCGGGCAGGCGCGTTCAGGCGGAGTGGCTGCCGCCTGCCGGACGCTCGGGCCCGGCGTCGGGACCGGGGCGCGCCCCTCCGGAGGTGAGCGCGTCGTCCTCCTCGAGCACCTGGGCGACCTCGTCCTCGAGGGCCTCCGTCACCGCGTCCGGGGCCGCCACGGAGTCCCCGACCGCCTCCTGCAGCTGCACTGCGTGCTGGGCCGTGAAGGTCTTCTCCGGATGCTCACGCAGGCGGAGCAGCGCGAGCAGGCGCAGACGCAGCCCCGACTCGGCGGAGATCTGCCGGCGGTGGGTGAGCCACCAGACGAGGAGCACGAGCGCGAGCACGATCCCCAGGTGGCCCAGCGCCGGGTAGACGACGTTCATCAGGTCGCCGAAGCCGACGAAGCTCACCGCGAAGGCCAGCAGCGTGACGCCGGCGAACACGGGCCGGTAGCGGCCCGGGCGGTCGGCCGTGAGGCGGCGTCCCAGCGCGTAGAACATGCCGATCGCGGTGTTGAAGATCATCAGGTAGATCACCACGACCATCGCCCAGCCCAGCCAGGGCGCGATCGAGGCGAACAGCCGCAGCATGGGGACGTCGGCGCGGCCGATCTCGGCGTAGCCGAGGTAGAGCAGCGTGGAGGCCATCAGGAGCAGGGCGGTGTACATCAGGCCACCGGTGAGGCCGCCGAGGAACGCCTCCCGGGGGTGGGTGATGGACCCGCCGATCACGAGGCACATGGACACGGCCATCACGACGACGAGGCCGAAGTAGTTGACCGAGGACAGCCACCACGGGTCCACCGGCGTGGTGGCCTGGACGGCGAGGGACTCGTGGGCGGTGAAGCCGCCGTCGCGGGTGACCAGGACGTGGACGAACCCGGCCACGACCGCGACGACCACCAGGGGCGTGATCAGGGAGATGATCGCGGAGACCTTCTCCACGTCCAGCATGCCCGTCACGAGCACGAGCAGGGTCATCAGGGTGGAGCCCGCCCACGTCGGCCAGCCGAACTGCTGGGCGAGCGTCGAGCCCGCCCCGGCGAGCATGACGACGCCGATCGCGAAGAGCGTCACCGTCACCACGACGTCCAGGATCCGGGCCATCACGGGGTGCGAGACGCTGCGGAAGACGACCTTGTGGTCGGCCGCGAGGAACACGCTGCCCAGCTGGAGGATGACGGCGCCGCCGGCGGTGACGAGCAGGCCGGCCAGTCCCGCGCCCACGACGCCGATCCAGCCGAAGCCCACGAAGTACTGGATGACTTCGGCGCCGGTGGCGAAGCCGGCGCCGACGAGCAGGCCGACGAAGGCGAGGGCGATCTTCAGGGATCTGAGCGCGACGGGGTGCTGCACGCATGGGCCTTTCGTGGGGGACGGGGTGCGCCCGTGCGGGCCCCGGGACCGAGGACGGGCCGGAGTACGGTAGGCACGCGCGCGCCATCGTGGCCAGGACCAGGCGTCGCCGGGTTCCGGGCAGCGTGGCCTCAGGCCCACCCCAAGGCCGCCCTCCCGCTGGCACGCCGCGGTCGCGATCAGGCCGAGCATCTCGGCGGACCCCGTCCCCGCGTCCAGCGGAGACGAGGCGCCACGGCGTCGGCGGTCGAAGGCCTGGCTAGGGTGGGGACGTGCCTGTCCCGACGCCGTCCGCCGCCCCGGGCCCGCCCGTCCGCCTGCGCGATCTGCTGCGCCCGCCCGCGGCGCCCGCCGATCCCCGCGTGCTCACGGGCCACCCGGCCCGGACGCCCCGCCGGCACACCCTGGCCGTCCCGGACCCCGTCAGCGGGATCCGGTCGTCCGTGGCCGTGTGGGAGTACACCCCCGTTCCGGTGGCCGCGCCGGGATCGCCCGGCGCACCCGAGGGGGACGCGGCCGCTGCCCCGCTCGTGTTCGTGCACGGCTTCCGCGGGGACCACCACGGCCTCGCCCTGCTGGCCGACGCGCTCCCGGAGCATCCGATCCACTCGATCGAGCTGCCCGGCTTCGGGGCTTCGGAGCCCTTCCCCCACGCCGAGCACACCGTGGCCCATCACGCGGACGCGGTGGCCACCGTCGTCGCCGCCCTGGGTCTGCGGGCGACCCCCGTGCTGGTCGCGCACTCCTACGGGACGACGGTGGCGGCCGAGCTGGTCGCGCGGGACCCGTCCCGGTGGGGACGGCTGGTCCTGCTCAACCCCATCGCCGAACCCGCGCTGGAGGCGTCGGCGTCCGTGTCGAGTCGGGTGCTGGCGGCCGTCGCCGAGGGGTACTACGAGGTCGCCGCCCGCCTGCCCGAGCGCCCGGCGCGGCTGCTGCTGGGCGCGCCGCCGGTCGTGTGGGTGACCACGCTCGCCATGACCCGCACCAGGGACAGGGATGTCCTCGCGTACACCCATGACCAGCACCGGCGCCACTTCTCGGACTTCGCCTCCGCACGCATGCTCTCCGAGGCGTACCGCGCCTCGAGCACGGGCTCCGTGGCCGACGTCGCCGCCCGCCTCAGCCTGCCGGTGCTGCTGGTCGCGGGGCGGGAGGATCCGCTGGGCTCGGTGCCGGCACAGGAGGCGCTCGCCGCGGCGATCGACGACGCGGGCGGCACGGCGGAGCTGCACGTCCTCGACGGCGTCGGGCATCTGCTGCACTACGAGCGGCCGGCCGCCTGCGCGGCGCTGATCCGCGACTGGTTCCGCCGCGCCGGCCGCTGACGTCGTCGTCGCCCCGGCGTCGCCGCGCTCCGGCCCCTCGGGCTGGGGGCCGGTCCGGCCGCCCCCTCAGAGCACCCCGGCCGGGTCGAGCCGCACCCGCACCGGGGCGGTCTCGCGCCGAGCGCTCGCCGCGGACCGGGCGGCGCGCAGGGCGCCGACGGTGGCCTCGGCCGCCGCGTAGGGGAAGATCAGCAGGGCGCGGGAGCGGATCTCGTCGGCGGGGTCCGGCACCGGCCCGATCCAGGGCAGTCGCGCCGGGCCGCCGTCGAGCGGGGCCGAGTGCGGATCCTCGTGGACGTCCTCGTCCGGCCGTTCCCGGCGGGCGGCCTCCACGAGCTCGAGGTACTCCGCGACGGCGGCGGCCTCCCCCGTGACCTCTGCGAGGCGGCCGGCGGGAGGAAGGTGCAGCTCGCGCCGCTCGGCGACCTGGCGCGCGGCGAAGCCGTCGGGGTCCCGTCGGACGAGCGCGTTCACCGCCTCCCCCGCGTCCGCGGTGACCACCACGACGCCCCCGTCGGAGGCGGGGCGGACCAGGCAGGCGGCCGCGAGCCAGCGGGCGAGCACCCGGCCCGGCACGTCGAGGCCCTCGCGCTGGAGCTGGCTGTCCCCGTCGAGCAGCAGGGCGGCCGCGTAGCCGTCGGGCGTCACCGGCTCGGCCCCCACGGTCGCCACCACCAGGGAGGGCCCGGGCGGCACCGAGCCGAGCATGTGCTGCGCCGAGGAGGCGTGCACGGGCACGCGCGGGAACGCCCGGCCCAGCTCCTCGGCCGTGCGGTCCACGCCGCGGGCCCCGGCCCGCAGCGTCGTGCCGCCGCACTCGGTGCACCGGAAGCCGCGCTCCCGGGTGCCGCACCACCGGCACGCCACCTCCCCGTGCCGGGCGGCCCGCGCGTCGCGGAAGCCCAGCGGCCCCGCGCAGACGCGGCAGCGGGCGGGCGTGCGACAGCGCTCGCACACGAGGGCGGGGATGAAGCCGGCCCGGGCCACCTGCACGAGCACCGGGCCGGGCCGTGGCCCGAGCAGCGCGGCGCGGGCGGCGGCCCAGGCGGCCTGCGGCAACCGCGCCCGCTGCGCGAACGGGTCGCGCGCCGTCTCCCAGGCGTCGGCGGTGGAGACGACCCGCGGCCCGAGCTCCCGCTGGGTCGCGCGGGAGGGGCCCAGGTGCAGCAGCCAGCCCGACTCGACGAGCCGTTGCACCGGGACGGACCGGGAGGGCCCGGCGAAGAGCAGCGCCGCGCCGGTCGCGCGGGCCCGCTCCAGCACGACCTCTCGGGCGTGGAAGTAGGGCGCGCGGGGTTCTGCCCACGCGTCGTCGCCGTCGTCCCAGAGCACCACCAGCCGCAGGTCGCGCACGGGCGACCACACGGCGGCCCGGGTGCCGGCCACGATGCGCCGGGTGCCGCGCAGCGCGGCCAGGTGGGCGCGGTACCGGGGCGTGTTGCCGTCCTCGGAGCCGATCCGCGCGTAGGCGTCCTCCCCCACGTGCTCGTCGAGGGCGGCGCAGAGCCGGTCGAGGTCGCGGTGGTCGGGCACCAGCAGTAGGACGCCGCCGTCCGAGGCGGCCACCGTGCGCGCCAGGGCGGCCAGCGCGCCCGCCTCGTCCCATTCGAACAGGCGCGAGGGCACGACGGCGGCCGCCCGCGCGGCGTCCCCGGCCAGCACGGCGGACACGAACGCGGTGCCCCCCTCAAGGGACTCCCACACCGTGGGCACGAGGCCCTCCTCCGCCGCGGGAGGCTCCGGGCGCTCGGCGTCCGTGCCGGTCAGCGTCACAGGGTGGTCCGCGGCGGTTTCCGCGTCCTCCGCCAGGGCGGCCTTCTCGACCTGCGCGACGCGCGGGGGCACCGCGGCCCGCAGCACGTCCGTGACGACGCCGGCCTGGCGGCGGGCCACCGCGCGCGCGGTCGCCAGGACCTCCTCCGTCAGCGGCGGGATGACGGTGAGCACGCCGGTGAGCTCGGTGAGCTGGGCGCCGGTGGCCGGCTCCTGCTCCCGCGAGACGAGCCAGCCCGTCATGGCCCGTCCGCCGAAGCGGACGGACACGCGGGAGCCGGGGACCGCCCGGTCGTCCAGGGCCACGGGCACGAGATAGTCGAACTCGCGGTCCAGGTGCGGCACGGGCGAGTCCAGCAGGACGCGTGCGATCGGCCGCTCCGGCCACCCCTCGGCCCGCTCCGGCAGTCGGGGCGCGTCCTCCGGCTCCGGGAGGGCGAACAGCGCGTCTGTGATGCCCGCCTCCGGGTCAGAGGCCGGCGGCAGCGCGCAGCTGCTCGACGCGGTCCGTGCGCTCCCACGTGAAGTCGGCGTCGTCCCGGCCGAAGTGGCCGTTCGCGGCGGTCCGTCGGTAGATGGGCCGCAGGAGGTTCAGCTCCTTCACGATGGCGGCCGGACGCAGGTCGAACACCGCGTTCACGGCCTCGATGATCTTCTCCTCCGGCACCGTGGCCGTCCCGAAGGTGTCCACGTACAGGCCCACGGGCCGGGCCGAACCGATCGCGTAGGCCACCTGGAACTCGGCGCGCGAGGCGAGGCCGGCGGCCACCACGTTCTTCGCGACCCAGCGGAGCATGTAGGCGGCGGAGCGGTCCACCTTGGACGGGTCCTTGCCGGAGAAGGCGCCGCCGCCGTGCCGGGCCATGCCGCCGTAGGTGTCCACGATGATCTTGCGACCGGTGAGGCCGGCGTCGCCCACGGGGCCGCCGATGACGAACTTGCCGCCCGGGTTGATGATGATCCGCATGCCGGAGGTGTCGAGGCCGGAGCGCTCGATGACGGGCCGGATCACGTGCTCCTCCACGTCCGCCCGCAGCTGCTCCTGCGTGACCCACTCGTGGTGCTGCGTGGAGACCACCACGGCCTCGACCGTGGTGGGCACGTGGCCGGGCGCGTAGCCGATGGTGACCTGCGTCTTGCCGTCCGGCAGCAGGTACGGCATGGGCGTGTTCTCCGCCCGGCGCACCGCGGTGAGCCGCTCGGAGAGCCGGTGCGCGAGGTAGATGGGCATGGGCATGTACGCCGGGGTCTCGTCCGTGGCGTAGCCGAACATGATGCCCTGGTCCCCCGCGCCCTGCTCGTCCACCTCGTCCGCCGAGCCGTACTCGCGGGCCTCGAGGGACCGGGAGACGCCGGCGAAGATGTCCGAGGACTGCTGGCCGATGGAGATGTTCACGCCGCACTGGGCGCCGTCGAAGCCGTTGGCCGAGGAGTCGTAGCCGATGTCCAGGATGGTCTCGCGCACGATCCTGGGGATCTCCACGTACGCTGAGGTGTTCACCTCGCCGGCCACCTGCACCAGGCCGGTGGTGGTCAGGGTCTCCACGGCCACCTTCGCCGACGGGTCGGCGGCGAGGATCGCGTCCAGGATGGCGTCGGAGATCTGGTCGCAGATCTTGTCGGGGTGGCCCGCCGTGACGGACTCGGAGGTGAAGAGGCGGAGCTCTCCGCCGCCCACCCCCGAATACGGGTCGGCGTGGCGGGCGGGGCTCAGCGAGGCGGCATCGGTCATGCCGCACAGTCTAGGTCAGCGGCCCGACGCGCCGACGGGGTCGCGACCGGCGAGGTCATCCACGATCGCCTGCACGACGGCGGCCGCGGCCTCGTCCTTGGAGCCTGCGGCCTCCACGGCGGGGCGGCCGTCGGCGAACAGGATGGTCACGGCGGTCTCGTCCCGGCCGAACACCTTGTCCGTGCCGACCTCGTTGACCACGAGCACCTCGCAGCCCTTGCGCGCCAGTTTGGCCCGGCCGTACTCGAGCACGGAGGACGTCGCGTCGCCGGTCTCCGCGGCGAAGCCGACGATGAGCGGGGCCATGGGCCCGCCCTCGGAGCGGGTGCGCACGGCCGTGGCGAGCACGTCCGGGGTGCGCTCGAGCACGATGACGGGCGCGCCGCCGTCGTCGCCCTTCTTCATCTTGGCGTCCGAGACCTCGGCCGGCCGGAAGTCCGCGACGGCCGCCGCCATCACGAGGACGTCGGCGTCGGCGGCCTCCGCCTGCACGGCGTCCAACAGGTCCTGCGTGGACTCCACGGGCACGACGCGCTCGACGCCCTCGGGCGTCGGGACGGACATGGACCCGGCGACGAACCGCACGGTGGCGCCGGCGTCGAGGGCGGCGCGCGCCAGGGCGGCCCCCTGCTTGCCGGAGGAGCGGTTCCCCAGGTAGCGGACCGGGTCCAGGGCCTCGCGGGTGCCCCCGGCCGTGATCACCACGGTGCGACCGGCCAGCGGGCCGGGCGTCGGCTCGGCGTCGGACCCGGAGGCCCGGGGACGGCGCGGGGCGCCCGCGGCGGCGGCGGCCTGCGCACGCTCCCAGATCTCGGCGGGCTCGGGCAGACGTCCGGCGCCGGAGTCGGCCCCGGTGAGGCGGCCCACGGCGGGATCCACGACCGTGACGCCGCGCTCGCGCAGGAGGGCGACGTTGGCCACCGTGGCGGGGTGGTGCCACATCTCGGTGTGCATGGCGGGGGCCAGGACGACGGGGCACGTGGCGGTGAGCAGCACGTTGCCCAGCAGGTCGGGCGCCATCCCCGCGGCGGTGCGCGCGAGCAGGTCGGCCGTGGCCGGCGCGACCACCACGAGGTCCGCACGCCGGCCGAGCCGGACGTGGTTCACCTCGTCGACCGCCTCGAACGTGTCCGTGCGGACCGGGCGACCGGAGAGGGCCTCCCACGTCGCCGCGCCCACGAACTCGAGGGCGTTGGCGGTGGGCACCACGGTCACGCCGTGGCCGGCCTCGGTCATCAAGCGCAGCAGCAGCGCCGCCTTGTAGGCCGCGATGCCGCCGCCGACCCCGAGGACGATCTCCATGACGGGCTCAGGCCTCCGTGGCGTCCTCGGAGGTGCCCTCCTCGGCGCGCACCGTCTCGGCGGCCTCCTCGATGGCGGCGGGATCGCCCATCGGCTGGTGGGCGTCGGACGACTCGAGGGTGGCGAACGGGTCGTCCTCGCCCGGCAGGGAGAAGTCGCCGAAGTCCTCGGCGGCCAGGTCGGCCTCCGGGGTGGCCTCGACGGCCTCGTGGGACTCGAGCAGGTCGGCCTCGATCTCGCGCAGGGCGATGGACAGCGGCTTCTCGTTCAGCTGGGTGTCCACGAGCGGGCCGACGTACTCGAACAGCCCCTCGTGCAGCTGCGAGTAGTAGGCGTTGATCTGCCGGGCCCGCTTGGCGGCGAAGAGCACCAGGGCGTACTTCGAGTCGACCCGCTCCAGCAGGGAGTCGATGGGCGGGTTGACGATGCCTTCGTACTGTTCGGTCACGGGGTCTCCAAAGTCTTCATCTCACTGTCACGTCGGCGCCGGGTGCGGCGTCGGTGCGGCCGGTCCTCAGGCCTCGGTCGGACGGCGCTCGGGGTCCAGCCCCATGAGTCTCACCAGTTCCTCGGCGGCCCGCTCCACGCGGTCGTTCACGACGACGGCGTCGAACTCGGGTTCCGCTGCGAGTTCCAGTCTAGCCGTTTCGAGCCGACGCCGCTGTTCCTCCGGGCTCTCGGTGCCGCGGCCGAGCAGCCGGGACACGAGTTCCTCCCAGCTCGGCGGCGCCAGGAACACGAAGGTGGCCTCCGGCAGCGCACGGCGGACCTGGCGCGCGCCCTGCAGGTCGATCTCCAGCAGGACGTGGCGCCCCTGCGCCACGGCCTCCATCACACGGTCGCGCCGCGTGCCGTAGCGGTGGACGCCGTGGACGACGGCCCATTCCAGCATCTCGTCCGCCTCGACGAGGGAGTCGAACTCCTCCGGCGTCGTGAAGTAGTAGTGCACCCCGTCCTCCTCACCCGGGCGCGCCGGGCGGGTGGTGGCGGAGACGGACAGCCAGGCCTCGGGATAGTGCTCGCGGACATAGGCCGAGACGGTGCCCTTGCCGACGGCGGTGGGTCCTGCCAGGACGGTGACGCCCGGGCCCGGGGGGCGTTCCTGGACGGCGGTGCGGGCCACCGGGACGGCGGGGGCGGGTCCGGGGTCGAACGTGTCGGTCACGCATCCTCCTGGTGGGACGGGCCTCGCAGGCCCTTCACCCGGGCCGGCGCCGACCCGCCGGGGTGTGGGGGTCACCGGCCAATATAGGCGATCAACGCCTCGCGCTGACGACGGCCCAGGCCGCCCAGCCGACGCCGCGGCGAGATGCCGCACCCCGCCATCGTCTCCCGGGCCCGGACCTCGCCCACGCCCGGCAGGGCCAGCAGCAGGTCCACGGTCCGCAGGCGGGCGACGGCGTCCTCGGTGTCCGCGCGCGCGAACACGTCGGCCAGGCCGACCGCACCGGCGGCGAAGGCCGCCTTGAGCTCCGCCCGCGCCTGGCGGGCCTGGAGGGCCTTCCTCCGGGCCTCCGCCCGCTCCTGCACACTGAGCTGCCGCAACGCCATGGTCTGACCTCGATGCCTCTCATTCCTCACCGGCCCCGTCGAGACCCTTCCACCGTCAAGGACGACGAGCACAGCCGATCGAAAGGGAAGATACCATCCCGTCCACACGGCACGGGCGCGCCGGGAGGACGCGGGCGTCACCGCAGGGCGGCGCGATTCTCCTCGATCGTGTCCACCAGCGAGGC
The DNA here is from genome assembly GCF_055522295.1 of Micrococcus sp. CS26. Classification (NCBI taxonomy): domain Bacteria; kingdom Bacillati; phylum Actinomycetota; class Actinomycetes; order Micrococcales; family Micrococcaceae; genus Micrococcus; species Micrococcus sp. CS26. The sequence goes on along the minus strand of NZ_JBVFVY010000012.1, from coordinate 30,224 downwards.
CACCGACGGGCCCGCGCTCAGGATGCCGCGGGACGAGGTCGCCAAGACCTGCGGCCAGGCCGTCCCGAAGTCGGCCCGCATGCCCCGGGCCGTGGCGCCCTGGGCACCGAACCCGGGCGCCAGCAGGGGCCCGCCGAGGGCCGGCAGGTCCAGGCCGAGGCGGTCCGCCTCGGCGGCCACCGTGGCGCCCAAGACGAGTCCCACCGGCCCCCACGCGTCGTCGCCGCGCAGGGCCGCGTTCTCGGCGGCCGCCGCCGCGGCGATGCGCCGGGCGACCGATCCCTCGGCCGACCCCTCGCCCACGTGCTGGACCTCGCGGCCCTCCGGATTGGAGGTCAGCGCGAGGACGAACACGCCGCGGCCGGCCTCGTGGGCGGCGCGGATGGTCGGCACGAGGGTGCCGAAACCCAGGTACGGGCTGAGCGTCACCGCATCCGCGGCCAGGGGCGAGGCATCGGCGATCCACGCGGCGGCGTAGCCGTCCATGGTGGAGCCGATGTCACCGCGCTTGGCGTCCGCGATCGTGAGCACCCCGGCGTCTCGGGCGGCCGCGAGCAGCCGCTCCAGGGCCGCCAGGCCGGCCGATCCGTGGCGCTCGTACAGCGCCACCTGGGGCTTGATCGCCGCCACGCGGGGCCCCTCGGGACCCACCGCCGCCTCGAGGGCGGTCAGGGAGAACGCCTCGAGGCCCGCCGGGGTGTCGCTCAGGCCCCACTGCCGCAGCAGGCCCGGATGGGGGTCCACGCCGAGGCACAGCGGACCGGCCGTCTCCATGGCCTGGGCCAGCCGCCGCCCGAAGGGGGCGCGGGGCCCCGCGCCGCCCGTCGCCGTCGTGGTCACGCCGCGGCCTCCGGACCGGCGACAGCCTGCTGCAGGCGCGCGTCGTGCTCCTGCAGTGAGGTGACGGACCACTCGTAGGACCGCATGGCCTCGATGGCCTGCAGGCACGCCCCGAACTCGGCCGTGGTCGTGATCACCGGCACGCCGAGCGACGTCGCGGCCGCGCGGATCTCGTAGCCGTCCGTGCGGGCGTCGCCGCCGGAGGGCGTGTTCAGCACGAGATCGACGGTGCCGGCGTGCAGCTGCTCCAGCACGGTGCCCGCGCCGTCCTCGTGCCCGGCGTCGGCGATCTTCGCCACGACCTCCGCGGGGATGCCGTTGCGCCGCAGCACCTCGGCGGTGCCGCCGGTGGAGACCACCTGGAAGCCGAGGTCGACGAGGCGCTTGGCCTGGCCCACGAGGGTGCGCTTGTCCCGGTTCGCGACCGACACGAACACGCGCCCCGAGGTGGGCAGCGGGCCGCCGGCGGCGGACTGGGACTTGGCGAACGCGGTGTCGAAGTGCTTGTCGATGCCCATGACCTCGCCCGTCGAGCGCATCTCCGGGCCCAGCAGCGAGTCGACCACGCGGCCCTCCGCGGTGCGGAAGCGGGTGAACGGCAGCACCGCCTCCTTGACCGCCACGGGCGCGCCGATCGGCAGGGTGCCGCCGTCGTACGCCGTGGGCAGCATGCCGGCCGCGCGCAGGTCGGCGATGCTCTCGCCGACGCCGATCCGCGCGGCCGCCTTGGCCAGCTGGACGCCCGTGGCCTTCGAGACGAACGGCACGGTCCGCGAGGCGCGCGGGTTCGCCTCGATCACGTACAGCACGTCCGAGGCGAGCGCGAACTGGATGTTGATCAGGCCGCGCACGCCGACGCCGGCCGCGATCCGCTCGGTGGCGCGGTGCACGCGCTCGAGCACGTCCGGGCCCAGGGTGACGGGGGGCAGCACGCACGCGGAGTCGCCCGAGTGGATGCCCGCCTCCTCGATGTGCTCCATGACGCCGCCGAGGTACAGCTCGGTGCCGTCGTAGAGGGCGTCGACGTCGATCTCGATCGCGTCCTCGAGGAAGCGGTCCACGAGCATCGGCTGGTCGGGGGTGATCTCCGTCGCGTGCGCCACGTAGTGGGCCAGCGCCTCCTCGGAGTACACGATCTCCATGCCGCGGCCGCCGAGCACGTAGGAGGGGCGCACGAGCACGGGGTAGCCGATCTCGTCCGCCACGCGCTTGGCGTCGTCGAAGGAGACGGCCGTGCCGTTCTTCGGCGCCACCAGGCCCGCGCGCTCGAGCACGAGCGCGAACTCACCGCGGTGCTCGGCCAGGTCGATGGCCGCGGGCGAGGTGCCCAGGATCGGCACGCCGGCGTCGGCGAGCTGCTGGGCCAGCTTGAGCGGGGTCTGGCCGCCGAGCTGCACGAAGACGCCGCGCACGCCGCCGGAGGCCTCCTCTGCCGCGATGACCTCCAGGACGTCCTCGAGCGTGAGCGGCTCGAAGTAGAGGCGATCGGAGATGTCGTAGTCCGTGGATACCGTCTCCGGGTTGCAGTTGACCATCACGGTCTCGTAGCCGGCCTCGCGCAGCGCCATGGTGGCGTGCACGCACGAGTAGTCGAACTCGATGCCCTGGCCGATCCGGTTCGGGCCCGAGCCGAGGATGATCACCGACTCGCCCTCGTGCGGGGCGACCTCGGTCTCGAGGTCGTAGCTGGAGTACCGGTACGGGGTGAAGGCCTCGAACTCGGCGGCACAGGTGTCCACGGTCTTGTAGACGGGGCGCACGCCCAGGGCGTGACGCACGCCGCGCACGACCGCGGCGTCCATGTGCCGCAGCGAGCCGATCTGGGCGTCGGAGAACCCGTGCCGCTTGGCGCGGCGCAGCAGGGCCTCGTCGAGGACCTCGGCGTCGCGGATCTCGTCCGCGACCTCGTTGATGAGCACGAACTGGTCCAGGAACCACGGGTCGATCGCGGTGGCCTCGAAGGCCTCCTCGATCGTGGCGCCGGCGTAGAGCGCCTGCTGGGTCTGGGAGAGCCGGTCGGTGGTGGCCGTGCTCGCCGCCGCGAGCAGGGCCTGCGGGTCGGCGTCCTGCGGGAACGCGAGCTCCGAGCCCTTCTGCTCGAGCGAGCGCAGGGCCTTCTGCAGGGCCTCCGTGAAGTTGCGGCCGATGGCCATGGCCTCGCCGACCGACTTCATGGTGGTGGTCAGCGTGGGATCCGCCGCCGGGAACTTCTCGAACGCGAAGCGCGGGACCTTCACGACCACGTAGTCCAGGACCGGCTCGAAGGACGCCGGGGTCTTCTGGGTGATGTCGTTGGGGATCTCGTCCATCGTGTAGCCCAGGGCCAGCTTGGTGGCGATCTTGGCGATCGCGAAGCCGGTGGCCTTCGAGGCCAGCGCCGAGGAGCGGGAGACGCGCGGGTTCATCTCGATGACGACGACGCGCCCGTCCACGGGGTTCACCGCGAACTGGATGTTGCAGCCGCCGGTGTCCACGCCGACCTCGCGGATGACGTTGATCGAGATGTCCCGCAGCTTCTGGTACTCGCGGTCCGTCAGCGTCATGGCCGGGGCCACGGTGATGGAGTCGCCGGTGTGCACGCCCACGGGGTCCACGTTCTCGATGGAGCAGACGACGACGACGTTGTCGTTCTTGTCCCGCATCATCTCCAGCTCGTACTCCTTCCAGCCGAGGATGGACTCCTCGAGCAGGACCTCGGAGGTCGGGCTGTACTGCAGGCCGGCGCCGCAGATGCGGTACAGGTCGGCCTCGTCGTAGGCCATGCCGGAGCCGAGGCCGCCCATCGTGAACGAGGGGCGCACCACCACGGGGTACTTCAGGTCCTCGACGGCGGCCAGGGCCTCCTCCATCGTGTGCACGATGTGGGACCGGGCGGACTCGCCGCCGGCACGCTCCACGACGCCCTTGAACAGCTCGCGGTTCTCGCCGAGCTCGATGGCCTCGATGTTCGCGCCGATCAGCTCGACGCCGAAGCGCTCGAGCACCCCGTCCTTGTCGAGGGCGATGGCGGTGTTCAGCGCCGTCTGGCCGCCCAGGGTGGGCAGCAGGGCGTCCGGGCGCTCCTTCTCGATGATCTTGGCGACCACGGCCGGGGTGATGGGCTCGACGTAGGTGGCGTCGGCCAGCTCCGGGTCGGTCATGATCGTGGCCGGGTTGGAGTTGACGAGGACGACGCGGACGCCCTCCTCCTTGAGGACGCGGATGGCCTGGGTGCCCGAGTAGTCGAACTCGGCGGCCTGGCCGATCACGATGGGGCCGGAGCCGATGACCAGGACGGACTTCAGGTCGGTGCGCTTGGGCATGGATCAGGCTCCTTCGGTGGCGGGGGTGGTGGCGGCGCGGTGCTCGGTGAGCAGCTGCACGAAGCGGTCGAACAGGTCGAGGGTGTCGTTGGGGCCGGCCGCGGACTCCGGGTGGAACTGCACGGAGAAGGCGGGCCGGTCGAGCAGGCGCAGGCCCTCGACGACCTGGTCGTTCAGGGACCAGTGGGAGACCTCGACGCGGCCGAAGCGCGACTCCGGCGCCTCGATCGGCTCGCCGAGGGGGGCGTCCACGGCGAAGCCGTGGTTCTGGGAGGTGATGGCCACGCGGCCCGTGGCCTTGTCCAGCACCGGCTGGTTCGGGCCGCGGTGGCCGAACTTCAGCTTGTAGGTGTCGAAGCCGAGCGCGCGGCCGAAGATCTGGTTGCCGAAGCAGATGCCGAAGAACGGCAGGCCGGCGTCGAGGACCTCGCGCAGCAGCTCCACCTGGGCGTCTGCCGTGGCCGGGTCGCCGGGGCCGTTGGACAGGAAGACGCCGTCCGGGTCCACGGCGCGGATGCCGGCCAGGTCCGTGGCCGCGGGCAGCACGTGCACGCGGATGCCGCGGGAGGCCAGGTGCCGCGGCGTGGCGGCCTTGATGCCGAGGTCGAGGGCGGCGATCTCGGCGATCGGCTCGCCCTCCCAGCCGTGCTCGGCCGGCTCGATGACGTACGGCTGCTCCGTGGTGACGGACTCCGCGAGGCGGGCGCCGGCCATCGACGGCTGGGCGCGCACCTCCGCCAGCAGCTCGGCCTCCGGGCGGGCGGCGTGCTCGCCGGAGAACACGCCGGCGCGCATCGAGCCCTCGGTGCGCAGGCGGCGGGTGATGGCCCGGGTGTCGACCTCGCGGATCCCGACGACGCCGAACGTCTCGAGCTCCTCGTCGAGGGTGCGCTCGGCGCGCCAGTTGGACGGACGCCGGGCCGCGTCGCGGACCACGTAGCCGGCGGCGAAGATCGCCCGCGACTCGCGGTCGGCGTCGTTGACCCCGGTGTTGCCGATGTGCGGGGAGGTCTGCACGATGATCTGCCCCGCGTAGGACGGGTCGGTGAGGGTCTCCTGGTAGCCGGTCATGCCCGTGGTGAACACGGCCTCGCCCAGGGTGCGGCCGCGGGCGCCGTAGGCCCGGCCGCGGTGGACGGTGCCGTCCTCGAGGACGAGCAGGGCCAGGTCGTCGGTGGGGGTGCTCATCGGGGGTCTCCTTCTCCTGCGCGGCCGGCCGGGTCGGCCGGGGCGGGGTCGATGATGGTCTGCAGGGCGGCGAGGAGCCGGTCGCGGTCCTCGGGGCGGTCGGGGCGGAAGGCGGAGGTGAGTTCGACGTCGCCGAGGCGCCAGCCCCAGGCGACGAGCCCGCCCGGCTCGACGAACTTGCCGGCGATCCCGCCGGACAGGCCGGCCTCGACGAGGTCGTCCGCGGGGATGAACAGGTTGGCGGCCCCGGGGCGGAGCACGAGCAGGCCGCGGTGGGTGCCGGCGTCGTGGACCTCGAGGACGGCGCGCGAGCGCAGGCCCAGGCCGTGCACCGCCACGCGGTCCAGTCGGTCCTCGCCGCGCACCGTGCCCACGTGCATGCCCTCCGCGGACAGCGTCGGCTCGGCGTCGTAGAGGGCCGTCGGCACGGGGGCCGGGGCCGGGATCCCGGCCTGCGCCCGGCGGCGGGCCCGCCACCCGAGGGCCAGCAGGCCGAGCAGCACGAGGACGACGGCCAGGGTGCCCAGGGTCACCGGCAGCCACACGTCCGCGTAGTCCTTCGTCGGGGTCCGCGGCGGGACGGGACGGGCCGCCAGGGCGGCGGCCAGGGAGGTGATGCTCACGCGCGCTCCCCCGTCTCCGTCAGGGCCGGGTGGCGGTACGGCCGGGCGGGGGCGCCGTCGGCGACGACGCGGGCGCCGCGGTAGACCGTGTGGCGTACCGCGCCCGGCAGCTCCATGCCCCGGTACGGGCTGTTGCGGGACTTGGTCAGGTGCTGCTCGGGGTCCACGGTGCGGCGGGCCTGCGGGTCCACGAGCACGAGGTTGGCCACGGCGCCGACGCGCGGGACGCCGCGCTCGTCGGCCTGGCCCTGGTCGGTCAGGCCGGCGATCCGGGCCGGCGCCGTGGACATTACGCGGGCGACGCCGGCCCAGTCCATCAGGCCGGTGTCCACCATCGCCTGCTGCACCACGGACAGGGCGGTCTCGAGGCCCGTCATGCCCATCGCCGCGACCGTCCACTCGCACTGCTTGGTCTCGGCGGTGTGTGGGGCGTGGTCGGTGCCCACGGTGTCGATGGTGCCGTCGGCCAGCCCGGCGCGCAGGGCCATCACGTCGGACTCGCGGCGCAGCGGCGGGTTGACCTTGAACACGGGGTCGTAGGAGCGGACGAGCTCCTCGGTGAGCAGCAGGTGGTGCGGGGTGACCTCGGCGGTCACGGCCACGCCCTGGGCCTTGGCCCAGCGGATCAGCTCGACGGAGCCGGCCGTGGAGACGTGGCACACGTGCAGGCGGGAGTCCACGTGCTGGGCCAGCAGCACGTCACGGGCGATGATGGCCTCCTCCGCCACGGCGGGCCAGCCGGCCAGGCCGAGGACGCCGGAGAGCTCGGACTCGTTCATCTGGGCGCCGGCGGTGAGGTTCGGCTCCTGCGCGTGCTGGGCCACGAAGCCGCCGAAGGACTTCACGTACTCGAGCGCACGGCGCATCAGCACGGCGTCGTGGACGCACATGCCGTCGTCGGAGAACATCCGCACGCGGGCCTGCGAGTCGGCCATCGCGCCGAGGTCGGCCAGGGCCTCGCCGGCCAGGCCCACGGTCACCGCGCCCACGGGGTGCACATCGCACCAGCCCGCGTCCCGGCCCAGCCGCCACACCTGCTCCACCACGCCGGCGGTGTCGGCCGTCGGCGTCGAGTTGGCCATCGCGTGGACCGAGGTGAAGCCGCCCATCGCGGCGGCGCGGGTGCCGGTCTCGACCGTCTCCGCGTCCTCCTTGCCGGGCTGGCGCAGATGGGTGTGCAGGTCGACGAGCCCGGGCAGCAGCACCAGGCCGGCGCAGTCGACCTCCTCGGGGGCCGGGTCGAGGCCGGCGGCGTGGGTCGCGGCGTCCGGGCCGAGGGCGGCGATCCGGCCCTCGGCGACGAGCACGTCGGCGGTCTCGCCCGTGGTCAGGCGCGCGCTGCGCAGCAGCAGGGGGGCGGGGCTGGGGGCGCTCACGGGCGGACCTCCTGGTCGTGGTTGAGGACGAGGTGCAGGACCGCCATGCGGACGGACACGCCGTTGGCGACCTGCTCGAGGGCGGTGTTGCGGGGCGAGTCCGCCGCCGCCGGGCTGATCTCCAGGCCGCGGTTCATCGGGCCGGGGTGCATGACCACGGGCTCGTCGAGCAGGGCGCCCCGGCCGGCGGTGAGGCGGGCGAAGCGGTCGTCGGTCAGCCCCCAGGTCCGGGTGTACTCCCCTGCGGACGGGAAGAAGGCGCCGCCCATTCGCTCGGCCTGGACGCGGAGCATCATGACGGCGTCGGGGCCGGCGTCGAGGGCCTCGTCCAGCGAGTAGGTGACCTGGCACGGCCACGCGGCCACGCCCACGGGCAGCAGGGTGGGCGGGGCGGCCAGGGTGACCTGTGCGCCCAGCGTGCTGAGCAGCCACACGTTGGACCGGGCCACGCGCGAGTGCAGGATGTCCCCCACGATCACCACGCGCATGCCGGTCAGGTCCCGGCCGACCAGGTCCTCTCCCGTCGCCGCGGCGAGGCGCCGGCGCAGGGTGAAGGCGTCCAGGAGGGCCTGGGTGGGGTGCTCGTGGGTGCCGTCGCCGGCGTTCACGACGGCGGAGCGCACCCAGCCGGAGTCGGCCAGCTGGCGGGCCGCGCCCGAGGACCAGTGGCGCATCACGATGGCGTCCGCGCCGATGGCCTCGAGCGTCTGGACGGTGTCCTTGAGCGACTCCCCCTTGGAGACGGACGACCCCTTCGCGGAGAAGTTGATCACGTCCGCGGAGAGCCGCTTGGCGGCGGCCTCGAAGGAGATGCGGGTGCGGGTGGAGTCCTCGAGGAAGAGGTTCACCACGGTGCGGCCGCGCAGGGCGGGCAGCTTCTTGACCTCGCGCTGGTTGACGGCGGCCATCTCCTCGGCGGTGTCGAGGACGGCGAGGGCGTCGGCGCGGGAGAGGTCGGCGGTGGACAGCAGGTGGCGCACGGCTCAACCCTCCCGGGTCGCGACACGGTCGACGATGCTCACGGCGTCCTCAGTGACCTCGCCGGTGCCCTCGGGGCCGTCGACCTCCATGAGCCGGACCTGGACGCGCTCGGCGGTGGAGGTCGGCAGGTTCTTGCCCACGAAGTCGGCCCGGACGGGCAGCTCGCGGTGCCCGCGGTCCACGAGGACGGCCAGGCGCACGGCGGCGGGGCGGCCCAGGTCGGCGATCGCGTCGAGGGCGGCCCGGACGGTGCGGCCGGAGAAGAGGACGTCGTCCACGAGCACGACGACGGCGCCGTCGAGGGGGACCTCGGGCAGGCGGGTGGGCATCGGGGTGCGGGCCGTGCCGCGGCGGAGGTCGTCCCGGTAGAGCGTCACGTCCACCTCACCGACGGCGGCGGTGGGGTCGAAGGCCGGCTCGATGCGGGCCAGCAGGGCGCCGAGCCGCCGGGCCAGGGGGGCCCCGCGGCGCGGGATCCCCATCAGGACGAGACCCTCGGCGCCCTTGTTGGACTCGAGGATCTCGTGGGCGATCCGGGTCAGCGCCCGGTCGATCTCGGACGTGGACAGCACGGTCCGGGCAGCACGAGGTGCGGCGGGGTCAGTTCCCATGCCGGCGCCTCCTTCCCCGCCTCACAGGACGGCTCTTAAAGGATGCGTGGTTCGTCCCGGGGCGCCGGTGGGCCCCCGCGCGGGACGTCGCCGACTCTACCAGCGAGGCCCGCCCCACGGCGCGGATGACGCGGTGCGGGACGGGCCTCGTGACGGAGCTCTCGGCCGCTCAGGCGAGCAGCGTCGGCTTGACCTGCTGCAGGCGGCCGAGCAGACCGTTGACGAACTCGGGCGAGTCGTCCGTGGACAGCTGGGCGGCCAGGGCGACGGCCTCGGAGATGGCGACGGCGTCCGGCACGTCGTCCTGGAACAGCAGCTCCCAGGCCCCCACGCGCAGGATCGCCCGGTCGACGGCGGGCATGCGGTCCAGGGACCAGCCGCGGGAGTAGGAGCTCAGGGCCTCGTCGAGCCGCTCCTGGTCCGCGATGACGCCTTCCACGAGCCGCTGGGTGTAGGCGTTCACCTGCAGATCGGTGCTCTCGCGGCGGGTGCGGATGCCCTCCAGCGCGCTGGAGCCCCGCTGCTCGGCCTCGAACAGGATCTCCACCGCACGCTGCCGGGAGCGGCTGCGCGCCGTGGTCCCCCGCTTGGCAGCGGAGCCGGCGGAGGCCCGCTCAGTCATTGACGCGGCCGAGGTAGTCGCCGGTGCGGGTGTCGACCTTGACGCGGGTGCCCTGCTCGACGAAGAGCGGCACCTGGATCTCGGCGCCGGTCTCCACGGTGGCGGGCTTGGTGCCGGCGGACGAGCGGTCCCCCTGCAGGCCCGGCTCGGTGTAGGTGATCTCCAGGACCACGGACGCCGGCATCTCGAGGTACAGCGGCGTGCCCTCGTGCAGGGCGATGACCACCTGGGTGTTCTCGAGCATGTACTTCGCGGCGTCGCCGACCACGGCCCCGGGCACGGTGATCTGGTCGTAGTCCTTGACGTCCATGAACACGTAGTCCGCGCCGTCCTGGTAGAGGTACTGGTAGTCGGAGCGGTCCACGGTGGCGAACTCGACCTTGGCGCCGGCGTTGAAGGTCTTGTCCACGACCTTGCCCGTGGTGATGTTCTTCATCTTGGTGCGGACGAACGCGCCGCCCTTGCCCGGCTTGACGTGCTGGAACTCGGTGACGTTCCAGAGCTGGCCCTCCAGCTTCAGGACGGCGCCGTTCTTGATGTCGTTGCTCGTTGCCACGTGTGTGCTCCCAATCGGTCTCGCGGACCGTCACGGGTCCGCCTGCAGTGGGTGGGGTCTTGGATGTGCGCGGGCCAGTCTACGGGAGGCCCCGCGCGGGGCCGGGGTCAGCGGCGGCTCACTCCGCGATCTCCTGGTACGCCGCGAAGAGCAGGGACGCGTCCGGGATGTCCACGGTGGTGGGCTGCGCGAGCCCGTCCAGCAGGACGAAGCGCAGCTGGTCGCCGCGGTTCTTCTTGTCCCGGCGGATGCCCTCGAGCAGGGTCTGCCACCGGTCCCCGCGGTAGGAGACGGGCAGGCCCAGGGCCGTCAGCACCGACCAGTGGCGGTCCGCGGTGGCGTCGTCGAGCCGGCCGAGGGAGCGGGCCAGCTCGGCCGCGAAGACCAGCCCCACGGACACCGCGGCGCCGTGGCGCCACTGGTAGCGCTCGGCGAGCTCGATCGCGTGCCCCATCGTGTGGCCGTAGTTCAGCGCCTCGCGGGCGCCCGACTCGCGGGGGTCGCGGGAGACGACGTCCGCCTTGACCCGGATCGAACGCTCGATCAGCTCGCGCAGCCGCGCGGAGTGCGGGTTCTGGGCCTGGGCCGGGTCCTCCTCGATGAGGTCGAGGATCGCGGGGTCGGCGATGAAGCCGCACTTCACGACCTCGGCCAGGCCGGAGATCAGCTCGTTGGCCGGCAGGGTGAGCAGCGTGTCCAGGTCCGCCAGCACGCCGGCCGGATTGTGGAACGCCCCCACCAGGTTCTTGCCCTCGGCGGTGTTGATGCCGGTCTTGCCGCCCACCGCCGCGTCCACCATGCCCAGCAGGGTGGTGGGCATGTGCACGACGCGGACGCCGCGCAGCCACGTGGCCGCCACGAAGCCGGCCAGGTCGGACACGGCGCCGCCGCCCACGGAGACGATCGCGTCCGACCGGGTGAAGTCGTTCTGGCCGAGCACCTGCCAGCAGAACCCGGCCACCTGCAGGTGCTTGCCCTCCTCGGCGTCCGGGATCTCGGCGGTCAGTGCGGTCAGGCCCACGGCCTCGAGGTCGTTCTTGACGACGTCGCCGGTGGCCCGGAGGGCGCGCGGATGGATGACCAGCACGCGTCGGACGGTCGGGCCGAGCATGTCCGGCAGGCGCGCGAGCAGGCCCCGGCCCACCACCACGTCGTAGCCGCCGTGCACGGCCGCCTCGTGGCCGCCGGCCACGGGGATGACCGTCACGTCCTCGGGTGCGGCCGGAGCGGCCGCGGGCGCCGCCCCCGGGGTCTCCTGCTCGGTGATGTCCGGCTCACGGTCGGTCATGGGTGTGACTCACTCCTTCGGGGGCGGTGGGCGTCCCCCACGATACGCCAGGCCGCCTCGGCGGCCGTCAGGCCTGTGGTGTCGAGCACGAGGTCGGCGACCTCGCGGTACAGCCCCTCGCGTTCGGCGAGGATGCGCCGCCAGGTCCCGGCGGGGTCTCCGGCCAGGACGGGGCGGCCCGCGCCGCCGCCCACGCGGCGCAGCGCCTCCTCCTCTCCGACCGCGAGGTAGACGACGTCGGAGTCCGGCCCGGCCAGCGCGCGGCGGGTGCCCGGATGCAGGACGGCGCCGCCGCCGCACGAGAGGACGCACGGGGCGGGTCGGCCGAGCACATGGCCGATGACGCGCGCCTCCTCCGCCCGGAACGCGGCCTCGCCGTGCTCGGCGAAGAACTCCGGGATCGGGCCGTGCACCTGGGTGAACAGCTCGTCGGAGTCCACGAAGGGCAGCCCGGTCACGGCGGCCAGGGCCCGGCCGACCGTCGTCTTCCCGGCCCCCATCGGGCCGACGAGGACGATCCGGCGGGCCGGGCGCGCGGCCGGGTCCTCGTCGGCCGCGGCGGCCACCGTGGCCGCGGCCGTCAGGCGCGCCTCGAGGGCACCGATCATGCCCTCCCACGGGCACACGGTGACGGGCCCGGGGACGGGACGCGTGCTCGGGTCCGGTCCCGGGGCCGGCGCGGTCCCGGGGGTGTCGGTCACGGCAGGGGGTCGCCCATCGGGCCGTCCGCCACGACGTCGGCGCCCGGCTCCGGCAGGGCGGGGACCGCGGCCTGGAACGCTTCGAGGTTGCGGCGCGTCTCGGCCACGGAGTCGCCGCCGAACTTCTCGAGCATCGCGTCGGCCAGGACGAGGGCGACCATGGCCTCGGCGACGATGCCCGCGGCGGGCACGGCCGCCACGTCGGAGCGCTGATGGTGGGCCGTGGTCTCCGCGCCCGTGGCGACGTCGACCGTGGGCAGTGCGCGCGGCACCGTGGCGATCGGCTTCATCGCGGCGCTCACGCGCAGCAGCTCGCCCGTCGACATGCCGGCCTCGATGCCGCCGGCCCGGTCGGTCGTGCGCCGGGGGCGGCCGTCCGCGCCGCGGGCGATCCCGTCGTGGGCGGCGGTGCCGCGTCGGGCGGCCGTGGCGAACCCGTCGCCGACCTGCACGCCCTTGATCGCCTGGATGCCCATGAGCGCCCCCGCCAGCCGCGCGTCGAGGCGGCGGTCCCAGTGGACGTGGGAGCCCAGGCCGATCGGCACGCCGTACGCCAGCACCTCCACGACGCCGCCGAGGGTCTCCCCGGCGCGGTGGGCGTCGTCGACCTCGGCGACCATCGCCGCGGAGGTCTGCGGGTCGAGGCAGCGGACCGGGTCGGCGTCGAGGCGGGCCTCGTCCTCGGGGACGGGGAACGGGTGGCCCTCCGGCAGGGCGGCCTCCCCGAAGGCCACGGTGTGGGAGACGATCCGCACGCCGAGCTCGCCGAGGAAGGCGCGGGCGACGGTGCCCAGGGCCACACGGGCGGCGGTCTCACGGGCGGAGGCGCGCTCGAGGAGGGGGCGGGCCTCGTCGAAGCCGTACTTCTGCATGCCGGTCAGGTCGGCGTGGCCGGGCCGCGGGCGGGTGAGCGCCGCGTTGCGGGCCAGACCGTCGAGCTCCTCCGCGGGGACGGGATCGGCGGCCATCACCTTCTCCCACTTGGGCCATTCCGTGTTGCCCACCTGGATCGCCACAGGCGAGCCGAGGGTGCGGCCGTGGCGGACGCCGCCGAGGATCGTCACCGCGTCCTGCTCGAACTTCATGCGCGCGCCGCGCCCGTACCCCAGGCGGCGGCGCGCGAGCGCGTCCTGCACGTCCTGCGTCGTGACCGGGATCCCGGCCGGCAGTCCCTCTACGATTCCTGTGAGCGCGGGGCCGTGAGACTCCCCCGCTGTCAACCAGCGCACCATGGCGTGCAGTCTCTCACGCACGGGGCGCCGCGCCGTCACGTGTGACCGGACGGGACGCACCGGATCCGGCGTTCGACGCTCAGCCGGCGGCCGGTCCCAGGGCGTCCGCCGCGGCGCGCGTCACCGCCGCCCAGTCCGGCTCGGGCATCCCGGCCGCGGCGCGGGGCCGGGCCGTGAACAGCCGGACCTGCTCGATGCCCTGGTGCAGCAGCATGGACAGCCCGGACGCCACCGGACCGCCCTCCCGGGACCAGGCGGACGCCAGCACGGAGGGCCACGGGTCGTAGGCCGCGTCCAGCAGGGGCGGCAGGGCGGCGCCGGCCGGCACGTGTGCGGCCAGGGCGTCCGCGGCGCGCGGCGGCAGGGTGGCGACGACGGCACGCAGCCCCGGCGCCCGCCGGAGCAGATCCGCCTGGGTCAGGGTCGCCCAGCGCAGCCCGAGCGCGTCGGCCAGGGCCGTCACCTCGGCGGCGCGGGCGGGGTCGCGGACGCCGAAGAGCACCGCGTCCGCGCCGAGCGTGGCGGCGGCGAGGACGGCCGCCGTCGCGGTCCCCCCGTTCCCGAGGACGCCGACGGTCCCGCCCCGGGCGGCACGGTCGAGGCCGGCCGCGGCGAGGGCGCCGAGGATGCCGTCCACGTCCGTGTTCTCGGCGTGGACGACCCCGGGCGCGGAGGGGTGGTCGCGCACGAGGGTGTTCGCGGTGCCCAGGAGGCGGACGCGGTCGCTGACGTGCCCGGCGGCGGCGACGACCGCCCGCTTCAGCGGCATGGTGACGGAGCAGCCGAGCCAGTCCTGCCCGCGGGCCGCGGCCGCGCCGCCGTCGGCCGTGCCCGGGGCGCCGAGGTGCTCGGCCGCGAAGGCGAGCACCTCGTCCTCGCCCAGGTCTCGGCGGCCGTAGTCGACGTCGAGGCCCAGGACCCGGTAGCCGGCCGCGTGCAGCACCGGGGAGAGCGAGTGGGCGATCGGCCGGCCCAGGACCGCCGCGCGCAGCGTGGGGCGCATCAGCACACCCCCGGATTGGAGGCGCAGTAGCGCTGCAGGGTGCGCACGTGCTGCTGGTGCTCCTCATAGGTGCGGGAGAACTCGGTGTGGCCGGTGCCGATGTCCGTGGTCACCCAGTAGTAGGCGTCCGTCTCGGCCGGGTCGAGGGCGGCCTCGACGGCCGCGTCGGAGGGCATGCCGATCGGACCCGGCGGCAGGCCCGGGTGCACGTACGTGTTGTAGGGGTTCGACGCGTCCTGGCGCTGGCCCGAGGTGAAGCTGAGGCTGCGCACGCCGAGGCCGTACGTGACGGTGGCGTCGATCTGCAGGAGCCCGCGCGTCTCGGTGTTGTCCGGGGCGAGGCGGTTCTCGATGGCGCCGGCGACCTGCCGGTAGTCCTGGGGCAGGGCCTCCGCCTCGAGGATGGAGGCGATCGTGAGCAGGCGCTGCTGCTCGGCCGGGTCGCGGACGTCGAGGGCGTCGAGCTCGGCGAGGGTGGGCCGGATCAGGGAGTCGAGCACCTGCTCGGCGGTGGCGTCGACGGGGAGGCGGTACTCCCCCGCGTCGAGCCAGCCCTCGAGCGTGCCCGCCTCCCCGGGGACGCCGTAGCGGGTCGGGTCGTGGGCGGCGGCCTCGAGCTCCTCGCGGGGCAGCCCCGTGGCCTCGGCGACGGCGTCCAGCACCTCGGTGAGTCGCCGGCCGCGCTCCACGAGCACGTAGTGCACGGCCCCGTCCGCGGCGCCCTGGAGCACCGCGAGGGCCTCGGCCGCGGGCATCCGCTCGCGCAGCACGAAGTCCCCCGAGCGCACGAGACCGCTGCCCGTGTCCCTGGCGGCGCGCTCGAACGCACGGGCGGAGGCCACGATGCCGGCCCGGTCCAGGCGGGCCGCCACGGAGCCCAGGTCCTCGCCCGGCTCCACCGAGAACGTCACCTCGTCGCCCTCGACGGCCGTGTGGTCGGGGCCGCCCAGGAACCCGCGCACGATCAGCCCGACCACGACGGCGAACGCCACGAGCACCGTGCCCAGCACCAGCGCGGTCCGCCGCCGGCCGGCGCCGCGATCGACCCGCGGGGCCGGGTGGGACCCGGAGCCCCGGCGACGCAGGAACGTGCGGGGCCGGCATGGGCCGGCCGCGTCGACCGGCTGGGACGGGACGCCGAGATCGGCCTCGTCCGCCTCGCCGTGGGCGAAGCCGAACACGTCGAGGTCGTCGTGGACGTCGGCCTCGTCGCCGAGCAGATCGTCCCAGTGGTCCTCACGCCGCGCGTGCTGGTGGTCGCCGGTCACCGGATCTGCTCCCGGTCCTGGCCGGCCCAGCGGCCGGTGCGGCGCTGCTCGTCCACGGCGGCCTGCAGGATCGCGACGGCGGCCGCCTGGTCGATCACGCCGCGGCTGTACTTGACGGACCGGCCCGCGGCCCGCAGTCCGGCCTGCGCGGAGACCGTGCTGAGCCGCTCGTCGACGAGCCGGACCGGCACGGGGTGGCCCGCCTCGACCAGGGCGGCGGCGACGGCGTCCGCGTAGTCGAGGGCGTCCTGCGTGGACGGCGTGTGCTCGCCCCGCAGATTCACCGGCAGGCCGACGTACACGGCGACGACGTCGAGCTCGCGTGCGTGGGCGACGAGCTCGTCCACGTCACGACGTCGACGCGCATCCCGCCGCAGGGTGGCCACGGGGGTGGCGATCAGGCCGTCGGGGTCGGCCGACGCGACGCCCACGCGGGCACGTCCGACGTCGACGCCGAGGGTGCGCCCCCGGCGCACGGCGTCGCTCGCCACGGCGGCCCCGTCCTGACCTGCGCTCACGTCCGCCTCAGGCCGCGCGCACCGCGGCGACGACGGCCTCGAGCGCGTCCCCGACGCGCGTGACGTCCTGGCCGCCGCCCTGGGCGACGTCGTCCTTGCCTCCGCCCCCGCCGCCGAGCACGCCGGTGGCGGTCTTGACCATGGCGCCCGCCTTGAGGCCGGCCGCGCGGGCGGCCTCGTTGGTCGCCACGACCACGAGGGGCCGGCCCTTGGCCTCGGCCGTGAGGGCCACGAGCACGGGCGTGCCCGCCGCGTTGCCGCCGGCCGACTCGATCCGGGCGCGCAGGTCCAGCACGAGGGAACGCAGCTGGTCCCCGGCCACGTCGCCGACGTGGTGCGCCAGCACCCGCACCGACGTCCCGGCGGACGTCGTGACGTCCTGGGCCTGCCCGGCGAGCTGCCCGGCCTGGGCCTGCAGCGCCTGGGCCCGCAGCTCCGCGACCTGCTTCTCGGCCGCCTTGAGCCGGTCCAGGGTGGCGCCGATGCGGTCCTTGAGCTCCTCGGCCGGGGCCTTGAACATCTCCGAGAGCTCGGAGACGAGGGTGCGCTCCGCGGCGAGGTGGCGGAACGAGTCCAGGCCGACGAGCGCCTCGACGCGGCGGTTGCCCGAGCCCACGGACTGCTCGCCGAGCAGGGTCAGCGAGCCGATCTGCGCGGTGCGGCCCACGTGGGTGCCGCCGCACAGCTCGCGGGACCAGGCGCCGTCGATCTCCACGACGCGCACCCGGTCGCCGTACTTCTCGCCGAACAGGCTCATCGCGCCGAGTGCGCGCGCCTCCTCGAGGCTCATCTCCTGGGTGAGCACGGCGTGGTCGTCGCGGATGGCGATGTTCACCACGTCCTCGACCTCGGAGCGGGCCCCGGCCGAGAGCGCCTCGGCCCAGCGGAAGTCGAAGCGCAGGTAGCCCTCCTTGTTGAAGGAGCCGGACTGGGTGGCCTCGGGGCCGAGGATCTGGTGCAGTGCGGCGTGCACCAGGTGGGTGCCGGAGTGGGCCTTCTCGCCGTCGAGGCGGCGCTGCAGGTCGATCGCGCCGAGGGCCTGCGCGCCGGCGGCGACCTCGCCGTCGAGGACCTTGACCCTGTGCACGGACAGCCCCTTCACGGGGGCCTGCACGTCGAGCACCTCGAGGCGGAAGCCGTCGCCGGTGATCAGGCCGGTGTCCGCGGCCTGGCCGCCGGACTCCGCGTAGAACGGCGTGGCGTCCAGGACGAGCTCGAGCTCCGTGCCGGCGCCGGCGGACGCGACCTCCTCGCCGTTCTGCAGCAGGCCGCGCACCACGGACTCGGTGGTGTGCTCGGTGTAGCCGGTGAAGTGGGTCTGGCCCTCGGCGCGCAGGCGCTGGTACACGGCGGTGTCCGTGTGGCCGGCCTTCTTGGCCTTGGCGTCCGCGCGGGCGCGGTCGCGCTGCTCGGCCATGAGGGCGCGGAACCCGGCCTCGTCCACGGCGACGCCGGCCTCCTCCGCGATCTCCAGCGTCAGCTCGATCGGGAAGCCGTAGGTGTCGTGCAGCTCGAACGCGTCCGGGCCCGCGATGCCGCCGCCCGCCGAGCGGGCCTGGCCCACCGCGGCGTCGAGGCGGGCCGTGCCCGCGGCGATGGTCCGCAGGAACGCCTTCTCCTCGGCGTAGGCGATCCGGGAGATGCGCTCGAACTCGTCCGCGACCACCGGGTAGGTGCCCTTCATCGCGTCCCGGGAGACCGGCAGCAGCTCAGGGAAAACGGGCTCGGTGACGCCCATCAGGCGCAGGGCGCGGACGACGCGGCGGATGAGGCGGCGCAGCACGTAGCCGCGGCCCTCGTTGCCGGGGCGCACGCCGTCGCTGATCAGCATCAGGGCCGAGCGCACGTGGTCGGCCACCATGCGCAGGCGGACGTCGTCGTCGTAGTGCGGGTCGGCCGGGTCCTCGGTGGAGGTGTAGGAGCGGCCGGCCAGCTGCGCGGCGCGGTCGAGCACGGGGCGGACCTGGTCCGTCTCGTACATGTTCTCCACACCCTGGAGGATCATGGCGAGCCGCTCGAGGCCGAGACCGGTGTCGATGTTCTTGTGCTCGAGCTCGCCGGCGATGTCGAAGTCGTCCTTCGAGCGCACCGCGGAGAGGCGGTACTGCATGAACACGAGGTTCCAGATCTCGATGTAGCGGGTGTCGTCCGCGGCCGGGCCGCCGTCGACGCCGTACGCGGGGCCGCGGTCGTAGAAGATCTCCGAGCAGGGGCCGCCCGGGCCGGGCTGGCCGGTGTTCCAGTAGTTGTCGTCCTTGCCCATGCGCTGGATGCGCTCGGGACGGACGCCCACGTCCTCGCGCCAGATGCGCTCGGCCTCGTCGTCCTCGCGGTACACGGTGACCCAGAGGCGCTCGGGGTCCAGGCCGAAGCCGCCGTCCTCGACCGAGGACGTCAGCAGCTCCCAGGCCATCGGGATGGCCGTCTCCTTGAAGTAGTCGCCGAAGGAGAAGTTGCCGCACATCTGGAAGAAGGTGCCGTGGCGGACGGTCTTGCCGACCTCCTCGATGTCCGCGGTGCGGATGCACTTCTGCACCGAGACGACGCGCGGGCTCGGCGGGGTCTGCTCCCCCAGGAAGTACGGGATGAACGGGACCATGCCGGCCACCGTGAACAGCAGCGACGGATCCGGCGAGACGAGCGACGCCGACGGCACCACGCGGTGCCCCCTGGACTCAAAGAAGGCGGTCCAGCGGCGGGCGATCTCCTGGGACTTCATGCGGGGGTGTCCTTCTGCGTGGTGGTGGTCTGGGGGCGGGCGGCGCCGTGCGACGGCGGCTCCACGGTCTCCCCGGAGATGATCGGCCCCGTGTGGGGCAGGTAGGGCGCGGCCCAGGGGGCCTCGGCGCGGACGCGCTCGGCCAGGCGCCGGGCACCGTCCTGCAGGGCGGCCGCCGCGGCGTCGGCGGCGGCCTCACCGGCCTGGCGGGCCAGACGCTCCGGGTCCAGGCGGGCGGAGAACCCCGCGCGCCCCCCCGCGGAGCCAGGGTCAGACGTCGGCGCGTCGGTCGCGTCGGTGGCCGGGTGGGCACGGTCGCCGAGGGCGCGGTGTGCGAACCAGCCGGATGCGGCGCCGGCGCCGACGAGCAGCAGCGAGCGGAGCATGGCGGGGGCCTCCTTCGGACGGCAGGGATTCCGGCCCCACCTTACCGGGCGCGGCGCCGATCCCCGGCGGCGGGCCCGGGGGACGCCGCAGGCCCGGTCACCTCCGAGAGGTGACCGGGCCTGCGGGACGCGCGGGGCGCCGTCGTCCGGGACGGACCCGGCCGCGGCGGATCAGCGCGCGTAGTACTCGACCACGAGCTGCTCCTCGCAGGTCACGGGGACCTCGGAGCGCTTCGGGCGACGGGTGAGGGTGGCGCGCAGCTTGTCGATCTCCACGGTCAGGTAGCCCGGGGTGGCGGGCAGGACCTGCTGGTGGGCGCCGGCGGCGGCCAGCTGGAAGGGGACCATCTTCTCCGAGCGCTCGTGCACGTGGATCATCTGGCCCTCCTTCACGCGGAACGAGGGGACGTCCACGCGCTTGCCGTCCACCAGGATGTGGCGGTGCACGACGAGCTGACGGGCCTGCTGGATGGTGCGGGCGAAGCCGGCACGCAGCACGAGGGCGTCGAGGCGCTGCTCGAGGAGCTCGACCAGGTTCTCACCGGTCAGGCCGGCGGTGCGCTTGGCCTCCTCGAAGTAGCGGCGCATCTGGGCCTCGCGGATGTTGTACTGGGCGCGCAGACGCTGCTTCTCCTTGAGGCGCACCGCGTAGTCCGAGTCCTGCTTGCGGCGGGCACGGCCGTGCTGGCCGGGGCCGTACGGACGACGCTCCATGTACTTCTCGGCCTTGGGGGTCAGCGCGATGCCCAGGGCGCGGGAGTGCCGCACGGTGCGGCGGGTGCGAAGGTTGCCACTCATGGTGGACCTGCCTTTCCTTGACGTGCGGCACGGTTCGGGTTTGTCTCGAGGTCTCGTCCGCGCGCCGGGGCACACGGGTCAAGGGGACTCGAACCTGGCCTCCCCGCGATCCTGAGGAGAGCTGAGGGGCGTGCCGCCGCCCGTCATCCACTGATGCGCTGCGCGTCCCTCGACCGGGCACGCGGGTGTCCCGTGGACCGTTCGAGGGGGATGCGTCCGGGGCGCAGCGCCTGCCAGACCGGTCCACCTTACCAGAGCGACGACGACGGGGCGGGCCGGGGCTCAGGCGCGCGGCGTGGCCGCGGTGCCGGGGTCCGCGCCGAGGAGCTGACCGGCCTGGTCCAGGTGGGAGGCCTCGACCAGCACGTCGTACGACTCGGCCTCCATGGTCTGCAGGGACGTGAAGTCGCGCCTGCCGCCGGTGGCCGCGTGGCCGATCGCCCCGAAGACGGCCCCCCACAGGGCGCCCAGGCCCAGGGAGATCAGCAGGATCCAGAGGAACCCGAAGCCGGGGGCGAAGATCGAGAAGAGCAGGCCGAGCAGGAGGCCGAACCACAGGCCCTGCAGCCCGCCGCGGACGGCGGCCTTGCCGGTGGTCATCCGGCCCAGGACCTGCTCCACGGAGCGCAGCCCGGTGCCCACGATGCGCACGCGCTCCACGGGGAACCCGGCGTCGGAGAGCTGGTCCACGAGGGCCTGGGCCTCGGCGTAGGCCGGGACGGAGCGCAGGATGCGGTAGTCGGCCTGCGGGAGGGCGGGGCCGCCGGCGCCGGGGCGGCCGTACGGGGCCGGCTGCTGCGCGGCGGTGTGCTGGGGGGTGGACTGCTGCGGAGTGGACTGGGTCATGGGGGCGGCTCCTTCTGTTCCTTCTGTGCGTCGGTGGTGCATGGGGGCGCGAGCGGGCGAGGAGTCGGCGGGCCGACGTCGACCGCCCCGCTCATCCCTGGACAACCGGTGATCCGGGGTCTTTATTCCGCGCGGCCGCCCGAGGCGTCCGCCCTCGGGCCCGGCGCGCGCTCAGTCGCCGCGGATGATCCGGCGCAGCGCGGCCACCTGCTCGGTGAGCCGCTTCTCGTGTCCGATGGGCTTGGGCCGGTAATAGTCCCTCCCGACCAGGGGGTCCGGCGCGTACTGCTGACGGGCGACGGCGTGCGGCTCGTCGTGGCTGTAGACGTAGCCCTGGCCGTGGCCGAGGGCCGCCGCGCCGGGGTAGTGCGCGTCCCGCAGGTGCGCCGGCACCGCGCCCGTGTGGCCGGCCCGCACGTCCGCGATCGCCTCGTTCACGGCGGTGTAGCTCGCGTTGGACTTCGGCGCGGTGGCCAGATGCGTCACGGCCTGCGCCAGGATGATGCGTCCCTCCGGCATGCCGATCAGCTGCACGGCCTGGGCGGCGGCCACGGCGGTCTGCAGCGCGGTCGGGTCGGCCATGCCCACGTCCTCGGACGCGGAGATGATCAGCCGCCGGGCGATGAACCGGGGGTCCTCCCCCGCCTCCAGCATCCGGGCGAGGTAGTGCATCGACGCGTCCACGTCCGAGCCGCGGATGGACTTGATGAAGGCACTGATCACGTCGTAGTGCTGGTCGCCGTCCTTGTCGTAGCGCTGGACGTGGTGGTCCATCGCCTGCGCGGCGTCCTCGTCCGTGACCGCGACGGCGCCCTCCCCCGCCCGGCCGGCCTCGCGCGCCTTGTCCAGGGCGACGCCGGCCGCGGCCTCCAGCACCGTGAGCGCCCGCCTCGCGTCGCCGCCGGCCATCCGCACCAGGTAGTCCCGCGCGTCGTCCTGGAGCACCACGGCGCCGTTGAGCCCGCGCTCCTGGGTCACGGCACGGTCCAGCAGCCCGACGATGTCGTCGTCCGTGAGGGGACGCAGCGTGAGCAGCAGCGACCGGGAGAGCAGGGGTGCGATCACGGAGAAGGACGGGTTCTCCGTGGTCGCGGCCACCAGCACGACCCAGCGGTTCTCGACGCCCGGCAGCAGCGCGTCCTGCTGCGCCTTGGAGAAGCGGTGGATCTCATCGAGGAACAGGACGGTGGTGCGCCCGTAGAGGTCCCGTTCGCGCTGGGCCTGCTCCATCACCTGCCGCACGTCCTTCACACCGGCCGTGATCGCGGACAGCTCCGTGAACGTGCGCCCGGGGGCGCGGGCGATCACGTGGGCCAGCGTCGTCTTGCCGATGCCCGGAGGCCCGTAGAGGATGACCGAGCTCGGTCCCGCGGCGGAGTCCGGATCGGGCTCGGCGAGCTTGCGCAGCGGGGAGCCCGGCCGCATGAGGTGCCGCTGGCCCAGCACGTCATCCAGCGTGCGCGGGCGCATGCGCACGGCCAGCGGTGCGCCGGGGTGCGGGGCGGCCACGGTGCCGGCCGGGCCGTCGTCGTCGGCCCCGTTGTGGGCGGCGCTGAAGAGGTCGTCCATCGGGTCCAGGGTAGTCCTCGGCCCGCGGGGGCGTGGGTGGCATCATGGCCGCATGAGCCCCGCCGCCCCGCGCACCGACCACACCCACGTCCTGCTGCTGCGCGGGATCAACGTGGGGCGGAGCAACCGTGTCGGCAAGGACACGCTGATCCGCTGGGCCCAGGCCGCCGGCGGGGAGGCGGTCACCACCCACCTGGCCAGCGGCAACGTCCTGTTCCGGGCGT
The DNA here is from genome assembly GCF_055522295.1 of Micrococcus sp. CS26. Taxonomy (NCBI): domain Bacteria; kingdom Bacillati; phylum Actinomycetota; class Actinomycetes; order Micrococcales; family Micrococcaceae; genus Micrococcus; species Micrococcus sp. CS26. Next base: position 7,573 of record NZ_JBVFVY010000012.1, on the reverse strand, counting down.
CCTCCGACGCAGCCGCGGAGGGCGTGCGGCAGGGGTTCGCGCGACGGGCGCGTGAGGAGGGCGGCCTCGACGTCCCCGTGGTCCTCGTGGACGTGGGCACGCTCCGGCGCGCCCTGGAGCTGCACGACGCGCTCCCCTGGGCCGGCGGCGAGCCGAAACGCACGCAGCTCACCGTGCTCGAGGACGACCCCGCACCCGAGGCGGCCGCCGCCCTGGCCGCGCTCGACCACGGGGACGACCGACCCGCGGGGCCGGATCGCACGGCCCTGGAGGGACGGCTGCTGTGGATGCGCTGCGCCGCGGGGGTCGCCGACTCCCCGCTCACTCCGGCCCGCCTCGACCGGGCGCTCGGGGTGCGCGGCACGGCCCGGAACCTCACGACGGTGCGGGTGCTCGCGGGGCTGCCGAGCGAGGACTGACCTCGGCGGACGGCACGCGGGGCGTCCGGGGCGTCGACACCCGCGGGACACCGCGCGCTGGCCGGGACGTCACGGACCGTTCACATCCGTGCGATGGGGTGACCCCGTCCTCCGCCTCCCTGCCCTGACTGGAGCATCCATGCCTCGCCTCGCACGCCTCGCCACGGCCGTCACCGCCGCGACCCTGTCCACGGCCTTCCTCGCCCCGGCCTCCCTCAGCGCGCCCGCCCCGCACTCGGCCACGGCCCAGCGCGCCGCCATCGCCGCCAACCCGTCCGGCAAGAGCATCGAGCTCACCCGCGCCGGCACCCACGAGACCGGCGTGTTCGGCGAGTCCGCCGCCGAGATCCCGGCCTTCGACGCGGTCTCCGGCCGCCTGTTCGTGGTGAATGCGCAGCGCGGCGCCGTCGACGTCATGCGCCTGGGCGCCGACGCCGCCCCCGTGGCCGAGCGGACCCTCTCCGCCGAGGGCCTGCGCACCGCGGACGGCTCCGTCACGGACAAGGGCGCCACGGTGAACTCCGTGGCCGTCTCCGGCGGCGTGATGGCCGTCGCCGTGGAGGCCGCCGAGAAGACCGACCACGGCTGGGTCGTGTTCTTCGACACCACCACCCTGCGCTACCTCGGCGGCGTGCGGGTGGGCGCCCTGCCGGACTCGCTGGCCTTCTCCCCGAACGGGGCGTACGTGGTGGTCGCCAACGAGGGCGAACCGGCCGACGACTTCTCCGTCGACCCGGAGGGCACGATCTCCGTGGTCTCCGTGCCGAAGAACGCCCAGCAGTTCTCCCGCCTGACCCAAGACGCGGTGCGCACCGTGGACTTCCGCGCCTACGACGCCGGCACCGCCCTGCCCGCCGGCGTGCGCGTCTCCGGCCCCGATGTGGCCGTGCCCGCCGGTCACGAGCCCGCCGGTCGGGTGGCCCGCAACCTCGAGCCGGAGTACGTCACCGTCGACCCGACCGGACGCACCGCCTACGTGTCCGTGCAGGAGGCCAACGCCGTCGCCGTCGTGGACCTGAAGTCCGCCACGCTGGAGGACCTCTGGGCGCTGACGCCCACCGACTGGTCCACCGAGGGCATGCTGGACGCCTCGGACAAGGACGGCGGCATCGAGCTGGGCCACTGGCCGGTCGACGGCCTGCCCATGCCCGACGGCATCGACACGTACCGCTGGCGCGGTCAGAACCTGGTCGTCACCGCCAACGAGGGTGACGGGCGGGAGTGGGGCGACTTCAACGACTCCGAGCGCGTCAGCGACCTGGACCTGTGCGCCGCCGAGTTCCCGGGGGCCAAGGCCCTGCAGAAGAAGGATGCCCTGGGCCGCCTGAAGGTGCTCACCGACCTCGGCTACGACTCTGAGCGCGAGTGCCACTCCTCCCTGACCACACTGGGCGGCCGGTCCTTCTCCATCTACACCGCGGACGGCACCCGCCTGTTCGACTCCGCCGGCATGATCGAGGAGCAGATCGCCCGGCTCGTGGCCGCCGGCGAGCTGCCGGAGCACGCGTTCAACGCGAACAACGACGAGACCCCGTCCGGGGACTCCCGTTCGGATGACAAGGGCCCCGAGCCCGAGTCCGTGGTGGTGGGCACGATCCAGGGCCGCACCTACGCGTTCGTGGGCCTCGAGCGCATCGGCGGCGTGATGGTCTTCGACATCACCGACCCGCGGAACGCCACCTACGTGGACTACGTCAACGACCGTGACTGGGATGCCGCGGGCGACGACGCCGCGGCCGGCCTGGGTGACATGGGCGCCGAGGGCCTGACCTTCGTGCCGGCCGACGAGTCCCCCTCCGGCACCGCCCTGCTGATCGTCGCCAACGAGGTCTCCGGCTCGACCACCGTGTACGAGGTGAATCCGACCCGTCGTCAGTGATCCGCTGACGCGGACCGGTTCCGGGCGCGTTGCAGAATGGCTGCATGAGAGCCGTTCTGCAACGCGCCCGTTCCGCGTCCGTGACCGTCGACGGCAAAGTCGTCGGCTCCTTCGAGGGCGAGGGGCTGGTGATCCTGCTCGGCGTGACCGTCGACGACACCGAGGCCGAGGCCGTCCAGGTGGCCCGCAAGGTGGCCGGGCTCCGCATGCTCGACGGCGAGCGGTCCCTCACCGACGCCGGTGCCCCGGCGCTCGTCGTCAGCCAGTTCACGCTGTACGGCGACGTGCGGAAGGGCCGGCGGCCGTCCTGGACGCGCGCGGCGAAGGGCAACCAGGCCGAGCCGCTCTACGAGCGGTTCACGGCCGAGCTCGAGGCCGCCGGCGTGCGCGTGGAGCGCGGGGTGTTCGGCGCGAAGATGGACGTCTCCCTCACCAACTCCGGGCCGTTCACGCTGATCGTGGACTCGGACGAGCTGGCCGGTCCGCGGCGCGGCTGAGGCGGGCCCGCCGCGGGCCCGGATCAGGCTCCCGGCTCGGCCTCGGCCTGCTTCGGCTCCGGCTGCGCGTCGACGCCGGCCTCCTTGCGCTGCTGGGCGGTGATGGGCGCCGGTGCGGCCGTCAGCGGGTCGAAGCCGCCGCCGGTCTTCGGGAACGCGATGACCTCGCGGATCGAGTCGGTGCCGGCCAGCAGGGCGACCACGCGGTCCCAGCCGAACGCGATGCCGCCGTGCGGCGGGGCGCCGTACTTGAAGCCCTCGAGCAGGAAGCCGAACTTCTCGTTCGCCTCCTCCGGGGACAGGCCCATGACCTCGAACACGCGCTCCTGCACGTCCTGACGGTGGATGCGGATGGAACCGCCGCCGATCTCGTTGCCGTTGCACACGATGTCGTAGGCGTAGGCCAGGGCCGAGCCCGGGTCGGTGTCGAAGGTGTCCGCGAACTCCGGCTTGGGCGAGGTGAACGCGTGGTGCACGGCGGTCCAGGCGCCCGCGCCCACGGCGACGTCGCCCGAGGCCACGGCGTCGGCCGCCGGCTCGAACATCGGCGCGTCCACGACCCACACGAACGCCCAGTCGGCGTCCTTCGCGGCCACGCCGTCACCGGCGTCGGTGAACAGCCCGCAGCGACGGCCGATCTCCACGCGGGCCGCACCCAGCAGCGCGCGGGACTCCTTCGGCTTGCCGGCGGCGAAGAACACGCAGTCGCCCGGGTTCGCGCCCACGGCGGCGGCCAGCCCGGCCTTCTCCTCCTCGGAGATGTTCTTGGACACCGGACCGGTCAGCTCGCCGTCCTCCTGGATGAGCACGTAGGCCAGGCCCTTGGCGCCGCGCTGCTTGGCCCACTCCTGCCACGCGTCGAGGGTGCGGCGGGCCTGGGAGGCGCCGCCCGGCATCACGACGGCGCCCACGTACTCGTTCTGGAACACGCGGAACGGGGTGTCCTTGAAGTACTCGGTCAGGTCCGTCAGCTCGAGGCCGAAGCGCAGGTCCGGCTTGTCCGAGCCGTACTTCTCCATGGCCTCGGCGTAGGTCATGCGGCGGATCGGCGTCGGCACGTCCACGCCCACGAGGGCCCACAGGGCCTTGACGATCTTCTCGCCGAGGGCGATCACGTCATCCTGCTCCACGAAGGAGGCCTCGATGTCCAGCTGGGTGAACTCGGGCTGACGGTCCGCGCGGAAGTCCTCGTCCCGGTAGCAGCGGGCGATCTGGTAGTACTTCTCGATCCCGCCCACCTGCAGCAGCTGCTTGAACAGCTGCGGCGACTGCGGCAGGGCGTACCAGGAGCCGGGAGCCAGGCGGGCCGGGACGAGGAAGTCGCGGGCGCCCTCCGGCGTCGAGCGCGTGAGGGTCGGGGTCTCGACCTCCACGAAGCCCTCGCCGTGCAGCAGCTCGCGCGCCGTCCGGTTGACCTCGGAGCGCAGGCGCATGATGCGCGAGGGCTGCGGGCGGCGCAGGTCGAGGTAGCGGTGGCGCAGCCGGGCCTCCTCGCCGACCTCCACGTGCTCGTCCACCTGGAACGGCAGCGCGGCGGCGGTGTTGAGCACCGTCACGGTCTCCGCGATCAGCTCGATCTCACCGGAGGGAAGGTTCGGGTTCTCGTTGCCCTCGGGGCGGCGCTCGACCGTGCCGGTGACCTGCAGAACCCACTCGTTGCGCAGCGGGTCGAAGTCCGCCTCGTCCCGCACCACAACCTGGGCGAAGCCCGAGGCGTCGCGCAGGTCCACGAAGGCCACGCCGCCGTGGTCTCGCCGCCGCGCCACCCAGCCGGTGACGGTGACGGTCTGGCCGATGAGCGAGGCGTTGAGCTCGCCGAGGGAGTGGGTGCGCAGCACGAGGATCCTCTCCGTCCGGTCGCCGGACGATGTGCGGGGTTCATGTGATGGTCGACGCCGTGTGATACGCCTGCGGGGCGGGCGCGCGCCGTTCCCGTCAGTCTAGTGCCCCGTCCACACTGCCCCAGCCCAGGAGGACCCCGTCATGACCGCCGCCCTGCAGCGCCGCCTGACCCTGCTCCACGCCGTCGCGATCGGCCTCGGCTCGATGATCGGCGCGGGCGTGTTCACCGCGATCGGCCTGGCGGCCGCGCTCACCGGCGGCCACCCCGGCCTGCTGTACGGGGCCCTGGCGGTCGCGGCCGTCGCGGCCCTGTGCAACGCCCTGTCCACGGCGCAGCTGGCCACCGTCCACCCCGAGTCCGGCGGCGCCTACGTCTACGGCCGGCGGCAGCTGCACCCGTGGGCCGGCTTCGTCGCCGGCTGGGGCTTCGTCACGGGCAAGACCGCGTCGGTGGCCGCGATGGCGGCCACCCTCGGCCTGTACCTCTTCCCCGACGACGCCGCCGCGGCCCGGTGGACGGGCGTGGCCGCCGTCGTCGTGCTCACCGGGGTGGCGATGGCGGGCGTGACGCGGACCGCGCAGGCGACGTTGGCGATCCTCGTGCCCGTGCTCGCCGTGCTCGTGTTGGCCATCGGCGCAGGCCTGGCGCGCGAGGCCCCCGGGGGCTCGGCCGCGGCGCTCGGCGTCGACTCCCCCGTGCAGGGCGTGCTCATGGGCGCGGGCGTCCTGTTCTTCGCGTTCGCCGGCTACGCGCGCGTGGCCACCATGGGTGAGGAGGTCATCGACCCCGCACGCACGATCCCGCGCGCCATCCTGATCGCCCTCGCCGTGACCGTGGCGTTGTACCTGCTGCTCGCCACGGCGCTGATCTCGGGCCTCGGGACCTCCGGGCTGGCCCGGTCCCCGGCGCCCGTGCGCGACCTGCTCGAGACCGCCCTGGGCTCCGGCTGGGGCTGGGTGGCGGTGGCCGGCGCCGCCCTCGCCGCGGCCGGGGCCATGCTCAACCTGCTGACGGGCATCTCCCGCACCGCCCTGGCCATGGCCCGCGAGTCCGACCTGCCCCGCCCCCTGGCACGGGTCCATGCGGGGACCGGCACGCCGTGGACGGCTCAGCTGACGGTGGCCGCGGCCGTGATCCTGCTCCTGCTCACCACGGACATCCTCACCGTGGTGGGCTTCAGCTCGTTCGGCGTGCTCGTCTACTACGCGGTGGCGAACCTGTCCGCCCTGACCCTGCGCGGGGACGACGACGGCCGCCGCCCGGCCCGGCCGCGCCCGCTGCGCGTGCCCCGCGCCGTCAACGTCCTCGGCCTGGCCCTGTGCCTGCTGCTCGCCCTCAGCCTGCCGCCGATGTCCGTGGCCGCGATGGCGGGCGTGTTCCTGATCGGGGTGGGCGGGCGCGCGTTCGTGCGGGCCGGGCGCCGGGGCCGGTGACCCGACGCGCGGACGGGTGTCGGCGTCGCACACCGGGGCCGGCATAGCGGCCGCGTCCGCTCAGTCCTGCGCGCGGGCGACCTGCGGCAGCAGGTCCTCGGCCGGCGGGGTCCAGTCGGCCGGGTCCGCGGCGTGCTGCTCGCCGGAGCGGATGTCCTTCACCTCGTGGACCCGCGCGCCGGCGTCGTCCCGACCCATGAACCAGACGAACGGGATGCCGCGGCGGTCCGCATACTTGATCTGCTTGCCGAACTTCTCCGCGGACACCGCGACCTCCGCGGGGATGCCGCGCTCCCGCAGCAGGGCCGCGACGTCCTGGGCCTCGGACCAGTCCTCGTCCGCCGTCAGCGCCACGTACACCGCGGTCGGCACGGAGCGGGAGGCCACGGCCATCTGCTGGGACAGCATGCGCATCACCAGCCGCGTCACGCCGATGGACAGTCCGACACCGGGGAACACGCGGTTCCCCTTGGACGCGAGCGCGTCGTAGCGGCCGCCCGAGCAGATCGAGCCGAGCTGCTCGTGGCCCACCAGGACGGTCTCGTAGACGGTGCCCGTGTAGTAGTCCAGGCCGCGCGCGATGGACAGGTCCGCCACGGCGCGCCCGGGGGCGCGGCGGTGCAGGGTGGCGACGACGTCGGCCAGCTCGGTCAGCCCCTCCTCGAGCAGCTCGTGGGTCACCCCCAGGGCGCGGACCCGCTCGACGAACGAGGTGTCCGACGTGCGGATGTCCGCCAGGGCCAGCGCCTGCGCAGCCTGCTCGGGGCTCGCGCCGACCTCCTCCTGGAGCAGCCGCGCGACCTCCTCCGGGCCGACCTTCTCCAGCTTGTCGATGCTGCGCAGCACGCCGGCGGTGTCCTCCAGGCCGATGCCCCGGTAGAAGCCCTCGGCGAGCTTGCGGTTGTTCACGCGGATGAGGAAGTCGCCGATCGGCAGGGCGCCGAGCGCCTCGGCCATCACCAGTGCGACGTCGGCGTCGTACCGGGGCGAGAGGGCGCCGTCGCCGACGACGTCGATGTCCGCCTGGGTGAACTCGCGGGCGCGGCCCTCCTGAGGGCGCTCCCCGCGCCAGACCTTCTGCATCTGGTAGCGACGGAAGGGGAAGGCGAGGTGGCCGGCGTTCTCCACGACGTAGCGGGCGAACGGCACGGTGAGGTCGAAGTGCAGGGCCAGGCGCTTGGGGTCGGCCGGGTCCTTGGGATCGCGCAGGCCCGCGGCGACCTCCTCGTCCTCGGCCAGGCGCGAGACCGCGTAGACCTCCTTGTCCACCTCGCCCTTGCGCAGCAGCTGGCCCAGGGTCTCCACGGCACGGGTCTCGATGCCGGCGAACCCGTGCAGCTCGAAGGTCCGCCGCAGCGTGTCGAGCACGTGCTGCTCCACGAGCCGCTCGGCGGGCAGCCACTCGTGGAAACCGGACAGGGAGGCCTTGCGGGACATGGCGATCCTTCGAGACGACGACGGCGGGGACGCGCGACGGTCCCCCGCCGGCGCACCGGCCCATT